>JAPKDT010000076.1 GCA_028822475.1 SAR324 cluster bacterium | reverse complement strand
TAAAATGGAAGATATTCATCAGCGTCTGCTCAATACAAAAGATATTAACATTGCTGACAGAAGTCTGCGTGACGTGAATAATGATCGTTTAATGCCTGTAGTTCACTTTGACTTTGATCAAATAACAATAAAACCCGATTATCTAAAACTTTTGCGACAGCAGAGTTCCTGTGTGATGAAGGCCCTGAAGGCACGAGGTGATATGATTGTGCAGATTGAAGGTCATGCAGATGAGCGTGGTAGTGATGAGTACAACCTTGCCTTGGGTCATCGCCGGGCCAATGCGATAGCCAACTCAATCATGGCATACCTTCCAAACTCAGCACTTGCTCGTATCATCAGTTATGGTGAAGAATTTCCGCTCGACAACAGTTCCGGTAAAAGTGACTGGGACAAAAACAGGAGAGTAGAATTCACTTTACTGCTCAAACCATAAACAGGTGAATGGATTTTTTAGCTCTCCCATTTACTACAGATTTCAGTAGTATTGGCTTCAGTGTCCTTGTGGTACTTTTTGGCTGTTCGGTAATTGTCTGGATAACGCTGTTTATCAAATTTTTCAGCCTCATTCGTGTGAAATACCTCCAGTCACGTGCCTTGAAGTATCTGGAAAGTTCAAAACGCGTGGACGAGCTTCGTCTGTTGTTCAGCAAGATGCCTAAAAATCCACTCCAGGAAATGTTCACGCTGGGCGACCGTGAACTGAAACAATTCCTGAAAGCTAATCCTGAATCAGATTATGGTCACCGTAGAGAATTAATGGACAGACTCGAGCGTATGCTTGAAGCCCGTATTTTGCTGGCAGAAAAAGATTTAAACGCTGGACAGGCCCTCCTTGCCACGATAGCAGTCACGTCACCGTTCATTGGTTTATTTGGTACAGTAATTGGTGTCATTAACACATTCCTAAGTATTTCTGAACTCAATTCTGTTCAACTTTCGGGTATCAGTCCAGGAATTGCGGAGGCATTGGTTGCGACAGCCGCAGGTCTTTTTGCCGCGATTCCTGCGACTTTGGGTTATAATCTATTTCGTGCAACAATCCGCGGCATGACTGAGACAATGGACTATTTCGCGCTTCAACTGTTGCACCACCTTCAACAACAATTATTACCTAAAAAATGAGAAAATTTAGACATGCCCGTCGTCTGCGTGGGGAATTGATGTCTGAAATCAACATCACACCCTTTGTTGATGTGTTGCTGGTACTCCTCGTTTCCTTTCTCATTTCTGCACCACTGTTGACTCTCGCTCTACCTATTCAACTTCCTGAAGGTAATCTGGAAGCTCGGCTTCCGGATTACGGAGAATCAATGCTGGCCGTTGTTAATAAAAAAATGCAGATTGCTATTCGTGATGAGGTTTACTCTCTCAAAAGCCTGTCACTATCTTTGACAAACAATTCAAAGCTTTGGGAGCAAAAACTGCCTGTATACGTACAAATGGATGAACAGGTGCCTTATGGAATATTGATGGAACTGATGCTTTTGTTTAAAAACGCGGGGTTCCCTCAGGTCGGTCTGGTATTTAAAAATAAATCCCAGTAAATTTTCAACGACCAGTAGAAAGATTAAATAGCCTCCACCAAGTATAGCCAATGAAAATAATGATGATTGCCGGAGAAATTTCCGGAGATATTCATGGAGCAGGATTGATCCGTTGCTTAGCCCGGAACAATCCCAATATCGATTTTTTTGGCATCGGAGGTTTGAAGATGTTAAGAGAAAATTTTCGTCCTTATTACATGCTGGACACTTTGCAGGCCCATGGTTTAGTTGAAGTTGTGCGGCATCTTCCCCGGCTTTACCAGACCCTCTGGAGAATGCGTGATGCTCTAGAGGAGGAACGCCCGGACGTATTGATCCTGATTGATTATCCTGGATTCAACCTCAAACTCGCTGCTTATGCAAAAGAAAAAGGGATTCCGGTAATTTTTTTCAATAGTCCTCAAATCTGGGCTTGGCGAAAAGGCAGATTAAAAACCATCAAACGTGTGGTGGACAAAATGATTGTGCTTTTTCCTTTTGAAGAAAAAATTTATCAGCAAGCAGGAGTTGATGTCAGTTGGGTTGGACATCCACTGTTGGATCAAATAAACAGTGAAAATGACAACAAGTCATTTCTCAAACAGTACGGACTGCAGAACGATCTACCTCTGCTGGCGATTGCACCGGGAAGCCGGCCGAGTGAAATGAGAAGACATCTGCCGACTCTGTTGGAAAGCCTCCCGCATGTACAAGAGCAAGTCGGTGAGATAAACTGCATTATGCCTGTTGCTGAATCGCTTGACTTAGTTGAAGTTAAAAAGATAATTGAATGCTCAAGCGTTACTGTCACATTGATTCCAGAACAGTTTATTGAAGCTATTCAAGCCTGTGATGCAGCAATAGTAGCCTCCGGAACTGCTTCACTGCAGACCGGACTTGCATTGAAACCTTTTGCAATTGTTTATCGGGTTGCTCCGCTTACTTTCAGGATCGCGCGTTATCTGGCAGATACGAAATTTATCGGACTGGTCAACATATTGGCAGAAAAAGAAATTGTCCCTGAATTATTACAAAATGACTTCACTGCCGAAAAAGTCGCGGATACTGCAGTACGACTCTTGCAGGATAAAGACTATCGTGAAAGAATGATCAGTGAATTAAAAACAACCCGTGCAAAACTCGGTGAACCTGGAGCTTATGAAAAAGCTGCGAGATGTATTGAAAATACTCTCTGTTAATCTTTGAATGCTGGAAGATCGAAACAATAAGACAATTCTGAAAATATATAATCAAATAAATCAATGAATAGCACCAATATTTCACTCGAAACAAAAAACATTGCTCACCGCCTTACTCAAACCTTGTCGGCGGTTGAAGCCGTTAAACAACTGTTTGAAGGGCAAATGGGCATTGACCAGGCTGTTGTACGTCAGTTATTGAGTGCGGCACTGCACCGTGGAGGAGACTTTGCCGATATTCACTTTGAGTACAGCACGCGTAATTCCGTGGTCATGGAAGATGGAATTATCAAGAGTTCCGCTGTCGCTGTCGTCTCAGGAGTTGGAATTAGAGTAGTGCAGAATGATCAAACTGGATATGCCTACAGTGAAGATTTTGCTTTAAAACCCATGCTGCATGCTGCACGTACTGCCGCGGCCATTGCCTCCAGCGGTGAAGTTTCACTGCAGGAAGGTTTTCGTTTCAATGAACTTGTTCCGAAAAATTATTATCCTGTACTGGAGACAGTTACAGATCTGGAACTTGTCCAAAAAATAGCAATGGTAAAACGTACGGAAGCTGTAGCCAGAGACTACGATGAGAGAATAAACAGGGTAACAGTAGCCATGATGGATGCTCTCAACTTGACACAGGTTGTGACTTCAGACGGTGACGTTTTACGTGACACACGGCCAATGTTCAGGATGAATGTACATTGCGTTTCCCAGGATGGAGACAATATTCAAAATGGATCTTCCGGAATTGGAGGGCGAGTTGGTCTGGATTATTTAAAGCAGGCAGATCACGCGCAAATTTTAGGAGAACGTGCTGCTGCTGAAGCAATTTTACTTTTAGGCGCAGAGCAGGCACCTTCCGGTTTAATGCCTGTTATTTTAGGACCTGCGCAATCAGGAATATTGCTGCATGAAGCCGTAGGACATCCATTAGAAGCAGATTTTAACCGCAAAGGAACTTCCGCATACAGCGGCAGGATTGGCGAAAAAGTAGCTTCAGATCTGTGTACAATTTATGACTCCGGAACTATAGAAAACGAACGCGGGTCGATAAATTTCGACGACGAAGGAATTCCTTCTGCTCAAAATTTACTAATCGAAAATGGAATCCTACGTAACTACATGCATGACCGGATAAGCGCGAAGCACTTCCGCACAAATCCCACCGGTAACGGAAGGCGCGAATCCTATGCGCACTATCCGATACCGCGCATGACATCTACTTATCTCGCTAATGGCGATTCTGATCCTGAGGAAATTATCAGTTCAGTTAAAAAAGGCGTTTATTGTCAGGAGTTCAGTGGCGGTCAAGTAGATATTTCTAACGGTGACTTTGTCTTCGTCCCGACTGTTGCGTGGCTAGTTGAAGACGGCAAAAAAACTGTGCCTATTAAGAATTTCACCTTAATTGGAAACGGTCCAGATGCAATGTCAAAAATCAGTATGGTTGGTAACGATTTCGCAATGAGCGAAGGTATCTGGACTTGTGGGAAAGACGGACAGAGCGTTCCAGTCGGGGTAGGGCTTCCGACTGTGCTGGTTGCTGAAATGACTGTAGGCGGTATGTGAAGGTTTAATATAATCTGAATTTATTATTATTTACTTTTTATACCGGATCACCCTTGTCTTCAGATAAATTGGAAATTTCACAACTTAACGCCGCCAGTTCGAGGCAGTCCAGAATATGTTCATCCAACAGTGGTTGATATTTTACAGAACCTGCTGGAGCAGGATTTCCTAAAGTTCCTGTCAATTCGTTTTTTTCAACAAACTGATCAAGTTGTCCTGCTAGTTTAGTTGTTTGAGAAGTGATTTTATTTAGTTGAGTCGAAGCTTTAATCCAATCTTTTGAAAAACGTGCCATTTCAGTAAGTTTTTCAAAACTGGTTCGTTTCTCATCCTCGTTCATACCTAAAAGATTTCCGAATCCCAAAGAGCTTGCTTTATCCGCCATACGCTCCATAAATGACTGCTTGCTTTTAAATATCTCAAATAAATCAAAAGTTATGATCTTTTCCTCACCACCTGCTTTTACAGGTCTTTTGAGCTCCTTTAATTGCAGTTCACGGCTCTTAATATCTTTCAATAACCTTCGTCTTAAATTGTTCTGTGCCTCATACGCGCTTTCGTCATCAAAATGAAACTTTTCCATTTTGTTTATTTCACGCATTACATATTTATATTTCAGTTTAACTTTTGCTAATGTTGCCTCTTCTTTCTGAATTATAGCGGGAGTCTCGTCCTTTTGTTTTACCTTGCGTTCCTCCTCCTTACTGATAATAGTTTTTTTACGTAAGGCAACTTTGATGGGGAAAGAGTCTTCAGTGAATTTCCAAGAATTAAAAAAAACAATATCCACTTTCTCAAAGTCTGGAGCATTAAAGATGAAATCTCCAATATTTGCTTTTGCGAACTCATCATCTGCATGTTCCTTACGGAACTCAAGCAATTTATTTGTAAAATCACTTGTAGACATATACGAAAGTACTTTCCTGCTGAAATCAATATCCACCAAACCATCCTGTGTACGTTTATCGAGATCATCAACAATCATCACGTAAATCAGACCCTTCATCAAATTGTCTAAAACCGCGACTCCAGTAATTTTCTCAATTGCTGTACTGAGAATATAGCCGATACCCAGATAGTAGGATTTTTCAACCTGAGAAATTTTTTCATCTAGTTTACTGAGAAGAACTTTGTACTTTAAAATCATGTCTCTTCTGCTGCGCAAAACCGTATCAGTCATCGCCAACTTAACAAAATTTGGATTATTTTCACGTTCTGTACAAGAGTGTCGAACTTCTTTGTAACGTTCAATAATTTTAGCCAGTCTCTCAGAATCACCAGAATATAATTTGTCTTCCTGTAGTTTAGCCTTTCCCAAAACACGAAAAATCAATTTACTATTATTCGAATCCGGAGTTTTTCCTTTGGGGATATCACCCGGATAATTCAAAATCCAGTGATATTTATCCTTTTTTTCTTCAGGATAATTTGTTTCTTCAATGGCAACTATTACATCCACGTCTATCAAACGATTCACTAACGTCTTCATGTAATTCTTACGAAATTCTGGACTGAGAAGCAGCAAAATAAGATTTTCCTCTTCCATGCTTTCAGTATCTTGTTCGTTCTTGGTCAGTTCAACCATTTTTTTTCATTCGTCATCGAGATGAAAATGCTTCATATTTTCTTTAGTAAGTATTGCACGGTCATCAAATGTTGCTTTCAGTTTAGCCGCACTTAATTTAAACGCCTTAAACTCTTCAGTTCCTTCAACAAGCTTACCATCAGGATCATAGTTGTCCATGAATTTCATATACTGTGCGGCTGATTGGAGATCATTAAAGTAAATTTTAATCTGAAATAATAATAAGCAAACATGAATCATTACAGTACCTTTTAGGTTTTCAAACACAGGCACCCAAATATCTACAACTTTGTTCAGTCTTGTTTCTGCAGCATCCCTTTCCTTGTTTTCCATCTGCAGTTCTGAAAGAGTCAGTTGCATTGAAGATTGCTTGCGAAGCACCTCTACCTTTTTCTGTATATCTGGAGTGATACTCGCAAGTTGTTCAAAGGTTGCAATTGCTAATTCATATGAGAGATTACCTAGAGTTGTATCTCGATCTTCACCATAATATTTATCCGCTGATTCTTGAGCTTTTTTGAGCAAAGGCGAAATTTTCTCATCCCAACCTGTTGAAAATTGCTCTACTGAAAACGTTGGCTTATCTGCTTTTAAACGCTTAAAGTGTTCTTTTTTGTCACTCGAAAATCCACATTTTGAGCAGGACGCAACTTTAATCAAATTAAAATCACAATATTCCAACTTGCCTGCAGATCTGATATAACTTGGTACACCAAATATATTTTGCTCTATAATCATGCTCTTGGAGTGTAGGACATAGAATTTAATTTCTGGATTATCACAGACAAAACAACCCACAAAACTTCCTAATAGTGAATCTTTATCTGCTTTAAAAAATCCTCCATCTGAATTTGCAGCATATTTTTCGGGTTGTATAATCTGTAAAATTCCATGATGATCTCCTAATTTTTGCTCAAAAGATGCTCTAATCATATACCACCCTTCATCAAATTTAACCGGTGACTGCTTTAACATTCTACAATTAATCACGTCCCAGTAAACATCATCTCCTTCCAAAGGAGGATCTGTCTGAAAAGGTTTAATGACCTTGAGCCTTATTTTAGTTTTTGGCATCATAGCTTTACCCAGACGGAACGAAAATCCTGTATCATTAATTTTTAACAAACTAGCTTTTAATTCCAAATTAGCAGACTCAATGATCCCTTGAGGCAGATCCTTCTCCAACAGAGAACGGGCGCTTTTCCATAATTTTGTCAGAATATCATTATTAAACCCAAGCAACTTTCCAGACAAGAGGAAAAAACTGATTTCTTTTGTGTCTAAATCAAAATCCACCACCATTAACTGAGCCAAATATTTAAGCATCAGGAAAGCTTGTTTTGGATCGATGTCCAAGGGACTCATTTCCGGAATTTTACCAGCTTTGATGACAGTCATGATATTGTTGATTTCTTCTTTGTCTTCCAAAAAATTTATTGCTTCCCGCAGAAAATTCATTTCTGTTTGATCACTACGTCCATCAGCAACAACCATTCCGGCAATTGAGTGGGCAAACCACGTTTTTTCGGGCGCTGACATTTCTTCTAAATTTGGTAACTGCATAATTTTCTATTAAATAATTAGTGTGCTGACTGATGTTTAAAATCCGTAACTCATGCCAATCAAATAACCCGTAGAACCCAGGCGTTGATCCTCAGAACCACTACCGCTGGCACTGTCTATGGTCAATATTCCTACTTCCGTCCATAAGTCCGCTGAAAATTCAAATCCTATCCTGAATTCACTAACCAGCGAATTTCCAAGTTTACGTTGACTCTCGAGAACAAACTCTGTTTTGGCTAGTCCCAGTCCGGCACTTATTTTCCATGATTCCGCGAGAGACTGCTGCGTTTTTGCCAAAAGTCCTTGATGACTCGTGTTGACCTGTGGACGGTTCCCACTTTCCCCAAACATCGTGAAGGATTGTTCTGATAACAAACCCTTTACTCCCCAGCGATCACTGTACCACCACTCTCCCCAATAGACACGATTGCTAAGTTCAAGCTGATTTCGGAACGCGCTGTAATGCGGACTGCTGAGTATGAGCAAGTCTAGTCCGGACTGCCATATAGGAAACTTCCGGCCGACCCCGCCAAATACAGTAGCAGGGGCAGCAAACTGTTCTTCAGACAATGCTGAACTAAGTTCCTTAAGTTGATTGTTCTTAACCTGTGCAGACGCATCAGCAGGACTTGCAAGCATCAGATATAAAACCACGAATATAATACTTCCGTATTTTTGATAAAGTCTGATCTTCATTTTCCTTTAAATTTATGAAGCATGCCTAATAAAACTAAATCAGTCTTCTTTCGAACGAAACTGGAAATCTTGAAAAACACCTTCTGTGCAGTTTAATTAATTTTTTACTGCTTCAGTAATAATTAATCAAGTCTCGTTATTCCAGTTAGGTTTTCGTTTACTGAAAAAAGCATCGATCCCTTCCTTGATGGATTCAGACTCCCAGGCATTTGCTAGTTTTTCTATAGTTGCATTGCGCACATCATCCGGTTCTTTCCCACGAACTTCCTCAATGAGACGTTTCGCTGCAGAAACAGCTTCCGGAGCACAGCGTAGCAGTTCCGAAATTTCTTCTTCAACAGCTTGATCCAGTTTTTCCACAGACACGCTTTTGGCGATTAGACCTAAAGTAACCGCTTCCGGGGCAGCAAAACGATGTGCGTTGAGCATCACTCTCCGTGCGTTTGATGCGCCAATACGGCGTAATACATAAGGTGAAATAGTTGCCGGCAGCAAGCCCAGTAAAACTTCTGTCAGAGAAAATAGCGAGTCTTCAACAGCAACCGCAATGTCACAACAGGCAATCAAACCTACAGCACCACCAAAAGAGAGTCCGTTGATTCGGCCGATTAGAGGCATTTTAAGGTGGTCTAACTCACCCAGCATTTCTGATAATTCAGTAGCTTCGGCAATTCTATCCTCACGTTTTTGAGCAGCTATTTTCTGCATCCAACGTAAATCAGCACCGGCACAAAAAGACTTTCCAGCACCGGTTAATATAACAGCACGCACATCCGGATGTTTATTTAAATCCACTACTACTTGCCGCAATTCACGGATCATTTCCAGGCTGAGTGCATTATGAACATCCGGACGGTTAAGCGTCAAGGTGGCGATTTGACGTTCGTCAATCGACAAAATTAATGTATTAAAATTCACCTGGGTTATACTGAAAATAGTTAAACTTAAAAAGGGCTATTATCCACAATCCGTCAATAACGGCAAGTTTTTGCTGGCTTAAGTCTGTTTTGATTGAGGACAATAATTAAATTTCTGCGCCTTCGTCCCCTAGC
>JAPKDT010000075.1 GCA_028822475.1 SAR324 cluster bacterium | reverse complement strand
TCCTTTGACTATATATTTCAAGCAGATGGTTTAAGCATAATTCGAAGCTTATAACAATCACCCAGATGGACCGATTTTACAAATTTAACCTGCTGAGAATGTGAGTTGTATATAGTTTGTGTAAAACTTAAGACAGGATCAGGAGGACCAATCTGGAGTTTTTACATTTCTTTCTCAGTTGGTATTTGTACCTCAGCCGTTTGTTGAGCTACTGACAACTGAAATGAGTATTTTTACTGTAAAACCTGGTAGAGTGATCCCTACGAAAAATCATAGTATTTTTCAATATCACGACATAAAGCATAAGGAATAAATGTACATTCCAGCGAAATGATTTCATCATCTGCCAGGCGGAATCTATAGAGTACAAACAATCTGGTAGCGGGGTTGATTTTTAATTTACCTGCTTCAAATTCTTTCGCCAGCTCAATACCCATTTTAATAACAGGACTGGTAACTCTTTTCCACTGAGTTACTATATCTTCAGTAAATGATGTAAGAGCTTCAAGAGTCTGATCAATTTTGGTGCGTGAGGCAACAAACGTTCCCTTACCTGTACGGGAATACACCCAACCCTTCTGTTACAACTCCTTGATTGCTTTGGTGACAGTCATCCTACTGACCTTAAAACTCTCGGCTAACTGCCTTTCAGAGGGCAGACGTGTGTGTACAGGATAAACTCCAGACTGAATCCCACTTTGAAAATGCTCCCTGATCTGAATATGCAAGGAAGTCGCGACCTCAGGATTTACAACTGATAAAAGAGCAACCGGATTTGGCGCTGAATTTTCTGTGCTTTTAATTAGTTCAATATACATATTTATGTGCTTCTATTTGTTTAAGTTAATACTTACCTGTATGAGCATCGTCCTGTAATTAATAGGCCATGCAGATTTACACGAAATCGTTTGATAGAATCAATATTATTTTCCCGTGAAATATTAACGCGGTTAGAAAGGGCTATCACAATTTGTTTTGTTGCCGGATTAAACCAGAGTGAAGTTCCTGTAAATCCGGTATGCCCGCAAGAATTGTCTGGAAAGTCAGGGCCGCAACTATATTCCCAGGAAGCTCCGTCAGCAGTTGACATTGGTTTTTTTATATCCCATCCTAATCCACGGGGTGTCAAACCGGCAGGATTATGATTCTTCAACATTTCTGCTACTGACCGCTTTGACAGAAGACGAACACCGTCCAATTCCCCTTCATTAATCAATAACTGGGTAAAACGCAGAAGGTCTTTAGCAGTTGAAAAAAGCCCTGCATTCCCTCCTTCTTCCTCAAACACAAAACTGTTTTCGTCATGAACGATTCCACGCAACAACTTTTTTCTGAACGTACAGTTTTCAGTAGGAGCGATTTTGCTCAGATCACTCAATTTTTTTCCTGGAGAAAACATACTGTTATGTAATTTCAGTGGTTTGGCAATTTTATCATGGAATAATTTCGACAACCTCTTGCCGGTGATTTTACTAATCACTTCTCCCAAAACAAGGAAACCCAAACAACTGTATATCATTTTTTTCTCAGGTGAAAATTCGAGTGGAATATTCAACAATCGTGTACGGGCTTCTTCCGAATTTTCAACTGATTCATAAAGATTTGCCCACGCCGGAAGCCCGGAAATATGAGTCAGCAAATGCTTCAAAGTGATTCGCTCTTTTTCTCTTCCGGTAAATACAGGGAGATGAAGCTGCACTGAATCGTTCAGATTCAACATACCTTTTTCACGCAACATCATCAGCAAAGTTGTCGTCACCACGGGTTTTGTTAAAGAAGCCACATCAAAGACCGTATCCAGAAGCATTGGACTTGAGTTTATGGATTCCAGTTTGCCCCATGTTTTATGAAGCAAAACCTTGCTTCCTTTTGCGTAGATAATTTCCACACCGGGAAAAGTTCCTGATTTAATTTCCTTACTTATTAAGGTTTCGAGCGTTTTGTAACCTTCAGGTTCTGCGCTCCAGTCAAATTCTATGGACATCATGATATTTATGTACAGATCTGTGAAGTACCCCGCCGCTTGTTGGACTGGGTACTCCTGTGGTGGATGGCAAAGACAATGGCAATCCCTTCACACTGCGCAGCGCTAAGTATCCAAAGGCCTGAGCTTCAATTGCGTCTCCATCCCAACCCACATCCTCAACTGGTTTTACCTCTGTACCAAGTCTGCTTGTTAATTCTCGCATTACAGCCAGATTGTACCGTCCGCCACCTGTTACCAGCCAAAGTTTTGGCGGCTCCGGTAGTAAAACAACACTTTTCGCAACGGCTTCGGCAGTAAATGCACAAAGAGTCGCTGCTCCATCTGCTAGAGATAATTTCAAGACTGGAGTCAAATCAAATTCATTGCGATCCAGCGATTTAGGAGAATTCTGCGAAAAATAAGGATGTTCTAATAAAGTTGCCAGGATGCTTTGATCAACGTTGCCAGACAATGCCAACTTGCCTCCGGTGTCCTGTTTTTCTCCCAGATGCATGTCCATATAATCATCAAGTAAAGCATTTCCAGGACCTGTATCGAAAGCCAACAATTCATCTTTATGACCGAGCCAAGTAATGTTAGCAACACCACCCAGGTTCAAAATTGCCAGCGGCTTTTCTAATCGTACAGCCAATGCCTGATGGTAAAGCGGAACTAGAGGAGCGCCTTGCCCTCCATTTTTCACATCATTACTTCGAAAATCACAAACAACATCCACTCCTGTCAATTTCGCAAGTAACTCACCATCTCCAATTTGAAGAGTCTTTCTTTGAGCAGGTTTATGGTAAATCGTGTGTCCATGAAAACCAATCAAGTCGATTTCAACTACAGCAGTATTCGTTTTTTTCAGTAGTTGAGAAATGACTTCAGCGTGCTTGACAGTGATTTGCTCTTCTACGGTTTTAGACTGCTTACCAGAAGAAACAAGCTCTGATAATGTTTTCCTCAAATCTACCGCATAAGGTACTGTAATAGCCTCACCTGTTTCAACATGGAACAATCCGTCAGTTTTCAAAAATGCCGCATCTATACCATCAATCGAAGTGCCGCTCATTAATCCTATAACGTTTTTTAGCATACTTAACTTTCGCTCGGTTGCTCATAAGATCCTAACAAGGTGTCCATATTCTGCTTCAAGAAGTTTTTTGGCGCTATCTGAGTTGATTCCCAACTTTGCCATTACGACAGCAGTTTTTACATGATTTCCTGATTCCTGCAACAGTTCAGCAGCAATTTCATTTGAAACTTCCCCAAGTTCGGATACCATTTCCAGCGCCCGTCGCTCAAGTTTTTTGTTTGTTGACTGCACGTCCACCATACAGTTTTGGTATACTTTCCCCAAGCGCACCATTGTGGCAGTACTAAGCATGTTGAGCACCATTTTCTGTGCTGTTCCTGCTTTAAGTCGTGTAGAGCCGGCCAGCACTTCCGGACCAACCAGAACACCTATAGACACATCCACATTCTCCAACAAAGGCGATGGTGAGTTGCAGGCCAGGCCGACAGTTGCAGCTCCCTGCCTACGTGCATATTCAACTGCAGCAAGTACAAAAGGAGTAGTTCCACTTGCGGCAATCCCAACTACCACATCGCGATGTACCACTTTTTTATTCCGCATAGTGTCTTCACCGACACAATGATCATCTTCCGCTCCTTCAACAGCATTGGTCATTGCCATTTCTCCACCTGCCATTATGCCTTGAACCATACCCGGCAGTGTTCCGAAAGTCGGTGGACATTCTGAAGCATCCAACACTCCCATGCGCCCGCTTGTACCAGCTCCCACGTAAAACAAGCGACCGCCTTTCTCTAGACGTTCTGTAATCAATTCTACTGCTGAAGCAATTTCCTGCTGTGCTCCCCTGACTGCCTGCGCAATAGTTGCGTCTTCTGAATTCATTGTCTGCACAATCTCCAGAGCAGACATTTGATGCAAATGTAGTGTGTTAGAATTAGGTTTTTCTGTCAGCATTTGTAAATTATTGTTAGTTGAGAATAAACTCCCTGATTTATTTAATTGCTCCGGCAGTCATTCCGGTGATAATTTGTTTTGATTGTATGATGAAAATCACCACAATGGGCAATGCTGCCAATTTTAATCCGACAAAGAGGGCACCGTAATTGATGCTGTATTCACCAAAAAACATTGTTAGTCACTGAGCCAGTGTTTTCCATTCAGGGTCATGAATAAATATCATCGGAAAGAAAAAGACGTTCCAAGTATGCTTTAACCTGATAAAGATAGTTTAGATGAACGCATCTCCATTTCGTACTTTGATTACTCCTGCCAACCATTTTGCTGCAGCTTCAGCAGACTCTTCTCGAAAGCTGTATGTACACAAAGTAGTCAAAGGCCTTGTCTCAGGCAGATCGAAAGAGTCCCTTAGTGCGACTACAGTTAACCTTTCGGGTAAAAATGTTTTCGCCCAATTTAAGGTTGTTTGATCAAGTGATCGATCAAAGTCCATTCCTGGAAGCGTGTAGTTCTCCAAAACAATCACTAAATGTTCTGGTTGATCAATAATATTTCCATTTATTTTTCCTGCGCGAACTTCAAAAAAGTGTTTTAGTTCTTCTACAAACACATCAAATGATGATTTCCTGGGATTTGGGCCAATACCACGTGTTTGAATAACTGGTTTAAAAGCTTCTTCCGAAGAAGCACGGACAACTACCAATTTACATCCTGGGTCAGGTAATGACCAATCTTGATGTTGCAGTAATATTCGCATTGCCTTTTTAGCTGCCTTTTTGGCACTTAAACCCCAACCTTCGTTTTTTGACTTTTCAACAAACACCATACCCGCCCGTCGCCTTAAACTCCTGACTCTCTCAAAAGTTGAACTCAGTTTTTCTTCAGGAATTTGACCATCGTGAATAGCTTTTGATACTCCTTCAATTAAAGCCCTTTGACGATTTTGATAATCGCCATCGTGATCATAATGTTCTTCAGCAAGCATAATCAAATTCACTCCTGCTGATAAGGCAGCTACAGCCGCATCTACTGGTTTATAGTATTTTTGCAAGGCATGCATATTCATTGAGTCAGATATAATGACTCCTTGGAAGCATAATTTCTCACGTAAAATATCCTGTAAGATAACTTTAGAGAAAGTTGCAGGATTTTCAGGATCAAGTGACTCATACAGTATGTGGGAGGTCATAACTATGTCAACACCTGCATTGATACCAGCTCTGAACGGTGCAAGTTCAATTTCCCATACATCATCCTTGGAACGTCTTACTATCGGGAGATCCCTGTGTGAATCTATATTGGTGTCACCATGGCCGGGAAAATGTTTTAGGGTAGTGAGAACTCCTCCAGACTGAGCTCCTTTTACTGCTGCAGCAACATGTTCCCCCACATTTTTTGCCTCAGTTCCAAAAGAACGCATTCCAATTATAGCGTTTAATGGATTAGTGTTAACATCCGCACAAGGTGAAAAAACAAGATTCATACCGCTATGACGGAGTTCATGGGCAATGTCCTGATAACGCTGCTGTGTAAGAGCAAGGTCTCCGGCTGAACCCAGTGCAAGGTTTCCAGGCCCAGGATGTGAATCTTCAGCCATAACCGACCAGGTTCCTTCCTGATCAACTCCCAAAAGTAACGGGAGGGAATCTCCGCGGTTTTTAGCTGCTGCTTGTACTACCTGTGAAAGATTTATAGCAGAATTTAAATTAGGAATGTTGTCATTACTTAAATAAAGTCCTGACAAACCATATTCCTGTATCATTTCTACAGCTGGTTTTGAGTCCTCGCCAGCAAAAGCTAGAAGAAACAATTCTCCAGATTTAGAAGCAAAATTTTTGTAGTTATTTTTCATTTGACTGCTCCTAAAGTCATTCCGCGAATAAGAAAGCGCTGAAAGAAGAGAGCTATCAAGAATGGGGGAAGCATTGTAACCACGGCTGCAGCGGCCATGTCTTCCCATGCCACTTCGTATTGTCCTACAAAGAGTGAAAGAACGACTGTTAACATTTGTGAATCCGGACTTCTTGTAAAAATCAAAGGTAGAAGGAAATTGTTCCAAACTGTGAGTAAGGATACAAGAAACACTGCTGCCATACCGGATTTTGAAAGTGGATAAATAATCCATCTCATCAATTGCCAACGATTGCATCCATCAACAATAGCTGCCTCTTCAATTTCAGGGTTAATTTCCCTTACGAAGGTTGACATCAGCCAAATGCCAAGTGGAAGAAGAAAAACTATGAACAACAAAATCATGCCTGTTAGTGTGTCAATCAAACCAGCATTGCTGATCATGAAAAACAAAGCAATTATCGAAACCCAAAGCGGTAAAGGCATCATTAGCATCAGGAAAAAGAATATTACCCCCTTTCCTTTAAACTTCATTCTAGCAAAAACATATCCTGCATTGGTTGATAGGAATGTTACAAAAGCAGCAGATACTATTGAAACGAAAAGAGTGTTGAACAAGCTTTTCCACATCAAACCTTCGGTTGGACTGACATCGCCCCCTCTGTATTTCCCCCCACCTTGAAATAACCTAATGTATGCGTCCCAGGTAGGTTCGGAGGGGAACCAGGATTTTATAGGAGTAGCGTATAGTTCCATGCGCGTGGAGATTGATGAGACAAAAATCCAGTATATAGGACCTATTGCCCAAAGCAGTGCAATTGCACAAAAGAGATAGATCCAGATGCGCCTAATATAATAATGATTGAAAGATAGAGGCATTTGAGATTTGTTAAAATATATCAAGATTTGACAGCTTGGTTGTAAAGTCTTGTCACGAAAACAATAGCTACGCCTAAAGAAAGAAAAAGGATTAGGTAAGACAAGGCTGCACCCAAACCAATTCTAAGATCCCTGAAGACCAATTCATAATTGTAGAGCATAAGAGTTTTGGTAAAAGGATTTATAGCTCCACCTGCCGAACCTCCAGCGGTAAGTGTCCATATTACGTCGAATATCTGGAATGCTGCGATAAATTCGATTGTTAATGCAACTGCGAAACTTGGCATGAGCAACGGCAAAACTATATTTTTAAATGATTGCCAACTACTGGCACCATCTACTTTTGCTGCATCTAATAAGTCCTTGGGTATCGATTGGAGTCCGGCAAGTAAAATAATCGTTGGAAAGGCAAAACGAGTCCATGTTTGAACTACAGCTACCCAAATGATCTGGGTATCCGGATTCCTCAGCCATGTAACGTATTCATCTATTATACCCATTTGATAAAGGAGTCCGTTCAGAGCGCCGTACTCTCCGTTGAGAATCCATCCCCATAAAAACCCATTAACTATAGGTGGAAGCATCCAGGGTAAAAGAATCAATGTCCGCACCATTGCCCTGCCAGGAAAGACTTCTGTGAGCAAAAGAGCCAAACCTAGGGATATAAGCAATTCCAGCGGAAGCGTCAAGGACACTACCAGAAGTGACCTAGCTGTGACGATCCAGAATTCTGAATTTTCAATTAATTTGGAATAGTTTTTCAGCCCAATGAACTTAGGAAGTCGTCGTATCCTAAGATTTTCATTTGTGAAAGATGTTATTAGCGAATCAATTGCAGGAAAATAAATAAGTATTCCTACAAGTATTATCAAAGGAAGCAGAATAACCGCTACAAATACAAGATCTTGACGAGTTACACGGTTGCGATCAATGGGCACGGAGCTGTAAAAAGAATGGAAAAAGGAATTTTGACGGAGCGAAAAAAATTACTCCGCCAAAACTACTTAATTATTATTCATATTCTGATTTAAGTTCGTTCCAGATAGCTGCTATTTTGTCAACTGTCTTGTCAGAATCGGCACCTGTTTGTACTGCAGTCAAAATTTGTTCTGAAACTTTTGCTGTGAAGGGGCCCCACCAAAGAGCTTGGCGTGGTAGTTCGTTCACTTTCTTCGATTGAGCCAGGATTTGTGAATATCCATCCACCAATCCTTCATCATTCAATTCAGCTGCAACCGATGACCGCGAAGGATAAAGTCCAAATGCTTTGTAGATACTCTTCTGGTTTGCTTTGCCTGTATACCAGCGGATAAATTTCCAGGAAGCTTCAACATTTTTTGAATATTTAGCAATTCCAATTGCTGCAGGAAAACTCCATGTATTTCCGACTCCAGGCAAGACCATGTAAGCTACATGAGGTGCTTGTTTAGACTTCTTCACATTGTTGCCAATTCTAATCGACCCTTGCCAACCTTGATGAAATGTACCAGTACCGCTCCAGAAAATAGAATGCTGGTTTACAGTTCCTGCAATAATTTCAGGGCTTATCAATTCTTCAGAGAAAAACTCGAGTAACATTTTCATAGCAACTCTTGATTTGGAACCCTTGTTAGCAAAAATAGGTTTAAAATCGTTACCAAACATCGGGTCGCCCATAGAGAGTGCCATAAGATACCAGGACCAATCGCTAGATTTCATTGCAATTGGATGCTTGTCAATACCACTGGATTTAAGCTTTTTTGCCATGATTTTTAGTTCTGACCATGAACTGGGAGGGGTGTTGAATCCAGCTCGCTTCAGTCTATCCGTGTTGTAGTCCATCATTACAAGTTGCGCATAAACTGGCACTCCAAATTGCTCACCTCCAATGTTCCAAAACTCCTGCCCTGTAAGGTCATTTTCTAGGGGATCCTTCGATTGGAGATTATTTAATGAAAGCATCATATCAATAGCTACAAGATTTGAAGGAGCTTCTTGAGTTAGAAAAATCACATCAGCTGGTGATTGACCGGTAGCCGCTGCAATTTGAGTCCGGCTAAAAAGATCTTTGTTTTGAACAGATTGAATTTCAACTGTAATTCCAGATTCTTTTTGAAATGATTCCAATAAGGCTTTATCCGGAGGAGCACCCCATGAAGGTGTGAGGAAAGTTATTTTTTCGGCATGTAAGGTTACAGGTAAAAGCATCAGTAGGAAAACACTTAAAAGGGCATTTTTTATAGATTGCATAATTTTTCCTTGTCCAAATTTTTTAAATTATAAGATATATTCAAATCTATTCAACTATACTTTTGGCCATTAAATACAAAGATTATCATATATCATTTCCAATCCAGTACGGACTGGTGACGTGCTATCCAGTTAAACAATACAGGTGGGAAACTCAGACCAAACCTATATTGACAGCCACTTTATACTTTTAATTTTTAGTTGTCAACAAAATAATTAATAAAGAATTTATCTCTAAAAATTTATTAATTTGTTCATTTCTACCTTCTTTTCAATCAATATTCATTTAAGTAGGCCATTAAAGCAGCGCCGGCAACAGGAGAATATTTTGGGTAAGGAGCA
>JAPKDT010000074.1 GCA_028822475.1 SAR324 cluster bacterium | reverse complement strand
GCAATTGAGTCGTATATATTTTTAGCTGTTACTTTACGCAGGCAAACATGAGTTCCGGCAAGCAGCGTGACTGTCCATGGGAAACACCAACCGTTGCAATGAAACATAGGCAGAGTCCAGAGATACACTGGCCGGTGCGGCATTTCCCATGCTAAAACATTTCCGGTCGACAGCAGATATGCTCCGCGGGTATGGTATACCACGCCTTTTGGAATACCGGTTGTTCCTGAAGTGTAATTTAGTGAAACAGCCTGCCAATCATCTTCAGGCAAAACTGCTTCAAAATCCGGATTGCCTTCTGCCAAAAAATCTTCATATTCTAACTCGCCTAAAAATTCTCCTGACTCGGTTTCCGGATCATCAATGTCAATCACCAGAATTTTACGTTTCACTTTAGCTAAAGTTTCCTTGATCAGAGGAGAAAATTCACGGTCTGTCAGCAAAACCTTTGTTTCCGCATGTTCAAAAATATTAGCCAGTGTTTCTGCTTCGAGTCTGATATTAAGCGTGTTCAATACCGCGCCTGTCATCAGCACCCCAAAATGTGCTTCAAAAATAGCCGGAATATTCGGTGCCAGAACCGATACCGTATCTCCCTTCCCAATGCCTCTTTTTGACAAAGCAGAAGCTAGTTTGCAGCAGCGCTGGTATGTTTCCGCCCACGTCCAGCTTCTGTTTCCATGAATTACCGAGGTTCGTTGAGGATGGACAAAAGCGGTTCTAGTTAGAAAAGTAATTGGCGACAGCGGAGTATAATTTGCCGAATTTTGCGGGAGACCTGTTTCAAAGTGATTGGGCATGATTTTTCTTTCAGCAACCTGCGTTTTGTAGGATTTAAATCATATTAACAGATTACACTATAAAAAAATGAAAGAGGATTGTCAAAGAGGACGTCACTCTTAAAAAAATAATTTGAATAATATTTTGGAAATACTATAATTGCTGTGCCTTAAACAAATCCAGCTTTCTTTGATAATTGATTTTACAACTTAAGAACTTACGTGTAAGAATAGGCACTTTACTCATCATCTAAAAGGAATAAACATGGGACTTTTGACTACAACCATCGGTGCTTATCCGAAACCGGAATATGTAAAACTACCGGATTGGTTCGGCAACCTCGACACAGCTGATCCGACACGCGGTTGGGCGGCAGCAAAGGAAGCTATGGGCCCAGAGGCGGAATCCATCATCAAGCGTGGGACTCATGAAGCAGTCATCGATCAGGTAAACGCGGGAATTGATATTCCGACTGATGGTGAAATAGCCCGTGAAAATTATATCCACTATCACTGCCGCCACCTAGAAGGAATGGATTTTGAGAATCTTACCGAAAAAGCTTTGCGTACCGGAAATTACTCATCTTTCCTGCCAACAGTGCGTGGTCCAGTCAAGCCGCGGGATTTGTTTTTAGTTGACGATTGGAAACGTGCTCAGGAGGCCACCGACAAGCCGGTTAAAATTACTATGCCCGGACCATTAACAGTCGCAGATACTGTAGTTGATGAATATTACGGCAATCAAAAAGATTTTGGGAAAGCAATTGCGGAAGCACTCAATCAAGAAGTTCTTAGTCTCGCAAAAGCCGGTTGTAAATATATTCAAATCGATGAACCGCTCTTTGCACGTTATCCGGAACGCGCGCTTGAATTTGGCATTGAAAATCTGGACCGCGCTTTTCAGAACTGTCCGGAAGGAGTTACCAGAACTTCGCACATGTGTTGCGGATATCCTGATAAGATTGATGCGGTTGATTATCCAAAAGCGCCTCGAGAATCTTATTTCCAAATTGCGGATGCCATGGAAGCCTCATCAGTGATGGCGGTCTCTCTGGAAGATGCACACCGTTACAACGATTTGAGTTTGCTCGAACATTTCAAAAATACCACTATCATCTTTGGAGTAGTTGCAATTGCAAAAAGTAACGTTGAAGCCGTTGAAGAAATCAGGAAACGTTTGCTGGATGCACTTGAACACATTGACGCGGAGCGTCTGATTGCCGGACCCGATTGCGGATTGGGGATTTTAGGCCGTGAACTGGCAATTCATAAAATGCGTAACCTGAGCGAAGCCGCTCACTCGATTGAAACATAAGTCAGCAGATGACAACACAGAAAACAATTACAGTAGGTGAAATAAACTTAAGCAACGAAAAACCTTTCGTGCTTGTAGGCGGAATCAATGTGATTGAATCCGAAAGCATGTCCTTGAAAGTTGCTGAGACTTTCAAGGACATTACGGAGCGTCTCGGAATTCCTTATATTTTCAAAGCTTCTTTCGATAAGGCAAACCGTTCTTCAATCAATTCATTCCGGGGTCCTGGACTTGAAAAAGGGTTGCGAATTCTGGAAAAAATAAAGTCCGAATTTGACGTACCAATCCTGACTGACATTCATGAATCTCAACAGGCTGCACCTGCCGCGGAAGTCGCGGATGTTCTGCAACTTCCGGCATTTCTATCTCGTCAAACGGATTTAGTAGTAGCTCTGGCGAAAACAAATGCGGTTATCAATATCAAAAAAGCACAGTTTCTTGCTCCGCGTGAAATGGGAAATATTATCAACAAATGTGAAAATTCCGGCAACTCTCAGCTCATTCTGTGCGAGCGTGGTTCAAGCTTTGGTTACAATAATCTAGTGGTTGATATGCTTGGATTTTCGGAGCTGAAAGAATTTGCTTATCCTGTACTTTTTGACGTAACTCACGCTCTTCAACGTCCGGGAGGCTTGGGTGACGCAGCTGCGGGGCGGCGTGAATCTGTACGTGAACTGGCCCTGGCAGGATTGTCCCAAAAAATTGCTGGACTCTTTCTGGAAGCACATCCGGAACCTGAAAAAGCACTTTGTGACGGACCCTGCGCACTTCGACTGAATCAACTCGAACCATTTCTACAGCAAATGAAAGCAATGGATGATTTGGTCAAAACTTTTGATCCACTCAACACAGCGTAAAAGCTTAACCTTTAATATTAAACTGCATTATGACTCAAGATTTTCAGGGTAAATGTCACTGCGGAGCCATCCGCTTTTCTTATCAAGGCGAGGAAATCAGCAAGGGAATCCGCTGCAATTGTTCAATTTGTGTCCGAAAAGGCGCATTGATGACGACAGAAGTAATTGCGCCGGAAAATATAAAAATTGACGCAGAAGAAGGTGCTTTAGGGGTTTACGAATTCAGCACAAAAACAGCGAAACATTATTTTTGCAAAAAATGTGGAATTTATACTTTTCATCAAACTTTGCGGCAACCAGGTTTTTTCAAAGCAAACATAGGTTGTCTTGAAGGGGTGGATTCTTCTGCAATTGAAGTTATTAATTTTGACGGTAAAAATTTACTCTGAGCAGTGGAATACTGAACGGATGAGAGTTAAACTTTGACACAGGAAAGATATATACCACTAAATTGTCTTGTCACTTGAACAGCTAAACTGCCGGTTAACTCAACTTGTAAAATATTAAATACAGTTGAGAATGATTGAAAAGGGACTCTTTATTTAAGTTGCCCTGCGTACCAAATCAAAAGCCATGAGTTCGGCCTGCTGCATGGTTTCCTGCACGTCGATTGTTTTTAGCTCATAATTTTCCATCAAGACCTTTCCGTTGACCAGCACAGTACACACATCAGCGGCCTGTGCGGAATAGGCAATTGAAGAAGCCGGGTTATGCCGCGGGAAATAGTGCGGTTTGTCTGCATCCAGTAAAATCAAGTCCGCTCGTTTACCAACCTCAAGTGAGCCAATTTCGTTTTCCAGACCCAAGGCTTTTGCACCATTAATTGTCGCCATTCGTATAACTTGCTGTGCCGGAACTGATTCAGCGTCTTCGGTGACGGCTTTATTGACGAGCGCGGCGAGATGCATTTCTTCAAATAAATTAACATTGTTGTTACTGGCAGAACCGTCTGTGCCGAGTGCCACGTTGATCCCTTTGTTCAACATAGCGTGAATCGGCGCAAAGCCGTTGGCCAGTTTCATATTACTTGTTGGATTATTGAGCACACTCACTTTGTGCTTTTCTAAAAGTTCAATATCCTCTGTCGAAACGTGAACGCAGTGTGCGGCTGCGGTTCTGCATTCAAACATTCCTAAATCCGCCAAATGCTGAACCGGAGATTTACCAAATTTTTCTATGCAGTCTGCAACTTCCTGCCGGCTTTCGGACAGGTGTATGTGAATTCTGGTTTTACGTTTCAGCGCTTCTTCGGTCGTTTCTCGTAAATATTCAGGCCCACACAAGTACATCGAATGTGGGCCGAAAAAAGCCTTGATCCGTCCGTCTGCTTTACCGTGCCATGAGTCGTGAAAGTCGAGAGCGGCCTTCATGAAAGTCGGTCCTAAATCATTAACTTCCAGCAAAACCCCGCTCAAACAGGCACGGATTCCTGATTCTTTTACCACCTTTGCAACATCGTCCATGTAAAAATACATATCCGAAAAACAGGTTACGCCGGATTGTATCAGTTCTAAAACACCAAGTTTTGCACCCCAGTACACATGTTCAGCACTGAGGTGATCTTCCACTGGTTTAATTTTTTCAAGCAGCCACGGCCAGAACGGTAGATCATCAGCATAATTACGGAAAAGTGACATTGGAATATGCGTGTGGGCGTTAACCAGTCCGGGCAATGCTATTTGATCTGTTGCGTCTATCACTTTGTCTGCTTGAAATTTTTCCGGAACCTTCCCAAGTGACTGAATGCGTCCATCTTCAACCGCAATATCTGCGTTTTCCAGTACTTCGTTGTTTTGGTTGACCGTCAGGATGAGTGCGTTTTTAATCAGTAATTTCATCATGCCTTAAAAAATATTCAGAGTTTTGGCTGTCTGTAATTTAGGGAAAGAATTTGTTCCGAGGTTTACAGCAAAATAATAATACTTTTCCGGATTCCAAAAATGGAACTATAGGTCATCTCTAATAAACATCTCTTCAAAAAGTTTTAATTGAAAAAGAGTTTTTAGAGATGCCATTATATTAATCCTCCCAGTTTTCCAGATACGCTTTTTGTTGAGGAAGCAACTCATCGATGGAAACACCGGAACCTTTGAGTTTCAGGCGGGCGACTTCTTCGTCTATTTCATCCGGAACGCGATGCACATCTTTACTCAAGGTAGAACGATTTTGCACAACGTATTTTCCGGAGAGCGCCTGCAGCGCAAAACTGGTGTCCATGATTTCAGCGGGATGACCGTCAGCACAGGCGATGTTCACTAAGTCTCCACCACCTAGCAAATTCAGCCAGCGTCCATCAGACATGCAAAAACCACTGATATTGTGACGCATTTCTTTTTGTTCCACCGCAAGATTTTGCAAGGCCTCCAAATCGAATTCGACTTTAAAATGTCCGGCATTGGCCAGGATCACTCCGTCCTTCATCCTTTCATAATGTTCACGGCGGATGACATGTTTACCGCCTGTAACGGTCAGCAATATGTCAGCCTGCAAAACAGCCTCATGCAAAGGCATGACACGCAGTCCATGCATCAGAGCATCGGCGGCTTTAATTGGATCAACTTCACAAACAATCACATTTGCGCCTAAACCTTTGGCACGCTCAGCGCAGCCTTTTCCGCACCAGCCGTAACCGATGATTACTACCGTTTTTCCGCTGATCACCAAATTTGTGGTTCTCATTACTCCGTCCCAAACAGATTGTCCGGTTCCGTGAAAATTATCAAAAAGGTATTTGCAGCGTGCGTCATTTATCAAGATAACAGGAAACTCAAGAACATCTGCTTTTGCTCTGGCTTTAGCCCGGAGAACTCCGGTGGTAGTTTCTTCGCAAGCCCCCCAGACTTCCGGAAGTAATTGCTGCCGCTCATTATGCAGTAATTCTACTAAATCTCCGCCATCGTCAATCACAATATTCGGCTGCAAATCGAGCGCATAGTTCATGTATTGGTGCATTTCTTTAGGTGTTGCGTCGTAGCGTGCATACACGTGCAGTCCGTCTTCTGCCAGGGCGGCTACCACATCGTCTTTGGTTGAATGCGGATTGCTCCCGGTAACTGCGACTTCCGCTCCACCCGCAGCAAAAACCTGGGCCAGATATGCGGTTTTGGCTTCAAGATGAATGCAGACCAGAACACGCAGTCCGCGGAAATACTGCTTTTCGCGGAAATCATCTTCAATTTGTTGCAGTATGGGCATATTACGTTTTACCCATTCAATTTTTTGTTTACCCTGTTTCGCTAATTGAGGGGCAGCTACGATATTTTCATGCATGTTATTTGTTCGGTTTTTTTATTTATATTGTTGTTATTGTTTAAAATCATGGTCATTAAAATTAGTGAAAAATTCTTAAAATTAATAATCCACTGGATTCCCACTTTCGAGGGAATGATAATTTTTTACCAAGCCAACATGTTTTACACAGTCTTAAATACTCTGAAACCAAAATTTGAAATTTCGAACGAAGAGAAAAATCTTTTTTCTATATACATTACTAAACCAGTAAAAAGTCCTAATACAATGTCATTTCAAGTGAAGCAAGAAATGGTACGCAAGCTCCCACACTCATTTTCTTAAGATCTCTCTCTTAGTTCGAGATGATATCTTATTACAAGTTTAGGCAGTTATTCAATTTTCATCTTTTTTAATAGTGAGCGCGTTCTGTCTTTCCACAAACTTTGCGGAAAGTTCTGGTTGAGGAATTTTTGCCAGGCGGCATGGGCCTCCTTGTGACGTCCCTGCTGCCAGTATAATTGTCCCATCACAAAATTTGTAAAAGGATAGACATCCGGAAATTCCATTTGCAACTCCTGCAAATCACGGATACCACCTTCATATTCTTCAAGTTGAGGCTTGTTTTGCAGTAGTGAGGCATAGGTGGCAAAGGCCAATTCATAATCTCCTTTTTTCAGGTATACAATTCCCAAATTCATGCGTGCGTAGTTTAACTCAGGTTTTAGAGCTAATGCACGACGACTGCTTGTTATTGATGAAGAGTAATCGCCGAGCAGGTAATATCCCCAACCTAAATTTCCGTATAAATAAGGATCTTCTCCATAAAGCAATGCTGTTTCGTATGATTCAATGGAATTTCGAACATCTTTAAGATCATAACGTGCCAAACCGTTAGGCTGCAGTTTGTAACCTTTGTAATAGTAAACTGTACCTAAATCCTGATATATTTTTCCCAGTTGCGCTGGTGTTTCGGCATAGTGCAGACCATCATTCAAGGTTGAAAGTGCGGATTCAAATTCGCGTGCCTCAAACAAACCTCTGGCAGTCAATGCATAGTAATCGGTGGGACCTTCTCCAAAGGTAGGACTTTCAGAAAGCTCCAGCCAGCGCTTTAGTTTTTCACGAACATCTTCACTCAGTTCTTCACTTTTGCTGCCAAAAAGGTTTTGCAAACTTCTCTGCAGCATGGGCCACAATTCTTCAGGTCCAACACGCCGGCTCATCGACCGTGAAACCGGTCGGCCGGTATCCCACCATTCATCCCAAAAAGAATATTCGCCAGAAGATGAACTGCCGGTAGAGAACTGGAAAAATTCGGGATCTCGTTCAAAGAAAGTGAAGACTAAAACATACAAAGAAATAATAACAAGTACGGCAGAGCCGATTGTCTGCCAGCGGATTTTAAGAGGATTAGTTGAGAAATGATTCTCAGGAAGGGAAGCTTCCGGAGTTTGATCAGCCAGCACAGCTGATTTTTGCCAGGCCATTTCGGCGGCCTGATTCTGTTCAGCAGAGTAGAAACTGTTTCCCAGACGATAAAAACTCTCAGCGAGAATACTGTCAGGAACCCTTTCTTTTGTTAAAATATTTGCCGCAGAATTATAATTTCCAGAATTTATAATTTCCTGTGGAATTGGGATTTCAGCGAAACTTAGAGCAGTCGATGACATACTGTGCTTAGTGTTGAGTCTCTTTTTGTGTGCGCCAGTCTTTGTAACTTATACCTGCCAGGCTGGCTTTGCCTTTACGGTGCGAAGTAACAATTCGTTCAGTCATGAAATAGCTGATGATAAAACCCGGGACTGCATAAACAAGACTGCCGATTATCATGGGCCAACCAAGGTCGATTAAGAGGAAACGCGCGCCGGCAACAATCATTTCCCATGTTCCCTCCGTTGAAGAAATGTGGCCGAGATATTCTGTAAACAGTTCATAAGAAATCCCGTTTTGCGTTTCAAGCAGCCAATAACCAGTCACTAAAAATAAATAGTAAAGAGGTACCATGGTGAGCGGATTTGAAATCCAGACCATTGCTACACCTACCGGTAAATTAAAATGCCTGCAGAAAATGTAACGGTAAATACTCCAAACCAGGGCGACCAGATACATTTGTACACCTACTGTTGGAGTTAATCCTAAAAATACTCCAACCGCGACTCCCAGACTCACTTCTGAAACAGGAGCAGTTGAATGTAAAACCGGATTAATTAATTTCTCTGTAATAAGTTTTTCAATTATCTTCTTCATTCTCTACCACGTTCCCTGATTTTTCATGGAAGCCCAAGGTTCCTGAATTGGCAGAGGATCTCCGATCTGAAGCAGTTCAATTGATACTTGATCCGGACTACGGATAAAGGCCATTTTACCATCTTTAGGCGGACGCAAAATAGTGACTCCATCATTTTGTAACTTCTCACAAAAATCATAAATATTCTCAACCCCATAAGCAACATGTCCAAAATTTTCTCCGCTGTTGTAAGGCTCACTCTGTTCCCAGTTATAAGTCAATTCGAGCGGGGGTTCATCTTCAGTTGCTGCCAGAAAAACCAGTGTGAATTTCCCTTCCGGAACTTCTTTGCGTCTCACTTCAACCATTCCAAGTTTATTGATGAAAAAATCAAGTGCGCTTTCAAGGTTTTGGACACGTATCATAGTATGTAAATATTTCATTTTAGCCTTTTATCTATTTTAATGTTCACCAGCCTAACTGGCATAAAACTGTTTGCTGCTTAGCAGCATCAATTATTACTTGAACAGTCACCTTTATGCAAGTTTGAGGTGGAGCTTGAGTCCGTTCAAATTTAAGTGCAGCAATGGATTCAATCAGTGTTTGATAGTCAGAATTGCCTGATTTCCGTAAAAGAGATTTTGTTTCTGGATCATAACGATAGGTGATTGTTTCCCGAGTATCCGCAAGGTCTCCGTCACGATTGCGGTCAGTTTTTAAGACCACTGATTTTGTCGAAATTACGACTCCACTTTCAATTCCGGAATCAAGCGTATAACCGGCTAGATTCAACTCTGATTTTAGCAGCAGCAGGAACCGTTGGGAATCAATTGGTCTCGTTATTTTTTGCTACTCCTAGATGTAATTCGTTTTATATCCA
>JAPKDT010000354.1 GCA_028822475.1 SAR324 cluster bacterium | reverse complement strand
TGAAGCACTAGAAGTTTTGATGTTGGATATTGAACAGATGGTTATGCATCTCAGCGGAACTATTGCAGCAGAAAACTTTCCGGAAAAAATTCCACTTCCGCCTTGGCCACGCGTGACAGTCTGTTCTTTATTTAAAAAACATTTAAACATCATTTTGGATGGTACCGAATCCGCCTCACAATTAAGGGCAAAAGCACAACTTTCTGGACATGATAAATTGCTCATTGATCTTTCAACTCAGTCAGACCTTACAGAATCACTGGCTTATGAACAAATATTTTTCCGGCTCTGGAATCATTTCGAAACGGAATTTTCCGGTTCTACTCCAGTGTTTGTTTATGAATGGCCGATGCCGCTGGCAAGTCTAGCCCGGAATTGTCCGCAACGTTCCGGATTTGCTGAACGAGTTGAACTTTATGTGAACGGTATGGAGTTAGCAAATGGTTTTGGGGAGTTGACAGATGCCGCCGAACAAAGACGGCGTTTTGAACAGGATCTAAAAAATAGAAAAGCTGAGGGGCGCAGTTCTGTTCCGTTAGATGAAAAATTTCTAAAATGTCTTCAACAAGGGATGCCGGAAAGTTCCGGAATGGCTTTGGGAGTTGACCGGTTGATCATGTGGCTTTGCGGTGCAAAGCAGATTCGTGAAGTGCTGTGCTTTACAGAAGATGAAATATAAGCTAGTGAGATAATATGCTGTTACGCTTTTTCAGTAAAGAAAACAGAAATCTGAAAACAGAACTATAAATGGAACGCAGCATCATTCACATGATACTCCACTTTTTGGTACCCTTCATGGTTGCTAAAGCTGGCTGGAGAGAAAACTGGATACGCCCCTTTATGATTATGACTTTGACAATAGCAGTAGACTTTGATCACTTGCTGGCGGACCCAATCTTTGATCCAAACCGTTGCAGTCTTGGATTTCATCCTCTTCACAGCTGGCCGGCTATCACAGTATATCTTGCTCTTCTGCTGAGTCCACGTTTCAGGATTCCCGCTTTGGGACTGCTGATTCATATGATTTTGGACGGAACAGATTGTTTGTGGATCTTGTTGATCTGAACCCACATTCACTCAGTGAAAACTCTTCCATAAAATATAATATAAAAAATCAATCTTTTTTAAAAAAAAGCTTGACAAGCTACTAGCACTCTTATAAAGTGAGTGCTAACAAATTATGAATTAATGCTTCGAGTAGTCTGGCAGTAGACGAAACGGATTTGAGATTCGTCTGACAACTCGATGATTCAGGAAATACGAAATTTAATTATCAATAACTTTTAATTATTAAGAGGAAAATATGGCTAGAATGGCTAAAAAAGTAAAAGAAATTTCACATGAAGAAGTCAGTGATGCAATGTCCCGCTTTCTTACAAAAGGCGGCGTTATCAACAAGATCCAATACAATGACAACGGTTTTCTGTTGAGCAACGATCTTGCATTAGATGATTCTTATACAGAGGCATCAGATACCGTCATGAACCAATTAAACATGGACTTCGAACCAGAAACCCGGATCTGATGAACTGAGTCTCAGGAATGTTCAAAAACTTCTGGACGGGTCTACATAATATTCGTCCAGAAACTACCCCAATTTTCTGCCCCTCCTTTCTTCCCAGAAATACTTTACAAAAGATTACCTATTGCGTATAGTCTTTTGGACGAGTAGCTAGAAAAACAGTACTTTTTTAACAAGTTGATTTGCCGACTATTAGGCTAGGAAGTTAAATCTTTGAAGGACTTCAGGATTTT
>JAPKDT010000073.1 GCA_028822475.1 SAR324 cluster bacterium | reverse complement strand
ATCCACAAAATGCTGAACGTTCTCAAAAGGTGTGCGTTCCAGCAATCCATGATTGAGGTTGAGAATGTGGTTTTTGCGTCCACTTTGTTCAAAACAATTCTGGACAGCTTGAGTAATTTCCGCCTTAGTTCCGTCAGCTAAAATTTTATTATCAACGTTACCCTGGAAAATCATTTCCGGTGCCTGTTTTTGAGCATGCTCCAGTTCGATACAACTTCCTACACTCAATACTGAAGCTCCGCTTTGCAGCATCAAATCTAAGTGTGGTGACTCTTTAGTGAACAAAATGGATGGTGAGGATTTTACTAACGAACTGAAAATTTTCTCATGAGTCGGTTGCACAAATTTTTTATAAATCTCTAATGGAATAACATCCGCAAATGATTCAAATAATTGAATCGCCTGCGCTCCGGATGCAATTTGGAAATTGAGATAATCAATCGTCATTGCTGTTAACCACTCAAGTAATGCTTGAGTGATTTCTGCTTGTTGATCAATAAAGGCCAAAACTTCTTCAAGCTTCTGATTTGGACTACGGCCGGCAATCATAAAAAACGCTAGTGACATGGGAGAGCCGGCAAAGCCAAGCACCGGTAATTCTCCTTTTAGTTCAGTATTCAGTCCTTTGAGGATTTGAGAGACACTTTGCAAATCTACTTCGGGATCAAACGCTCGCAGTGCTTTTACCTGGGCCATAGTACGTATAGGGCTTTCCAGAATTGGTCCAGGTGCAAAGTAAAATCCTGCTCCCGCAGGAGTGAGCGGAGTTAGAATATCCTGAAACATGATGATCGCGTCCACGCCAAGTCGTTTTGGCAGCAATGATATTTTGATCGCAATTTCAGGATCAGCAAAGAGTTTTTCCAGTGCACGTCCGTCATTCTTCTTGAGTTGATTATATTCAGGATCAGTTCTGCCGGCCTGTCGCATCATCCAAACCGGTACACGATCAACCGGTAGGTGATTTAAGACTCTCAGCAATCTGTCATTTTTGATTACAGCCATATTTCGGTTTAAAATATCTGTTTTATGATTTAAGGATTTGAATAAGAAGCGCGTTTTAAACGCTCTCCAGAATAATCTATTTAGTTAAATTTGACATAAATACAGGAGCTTTAAAGCAGAAATTCTCTGGACACTTCAGGACGCTTGCTCCAACATAGAAGCATCGTTTTTATTTTCTTAACTACTAATTAAAAATATTATTCAATGTCCAAAACTGCTCCAGACTGCTTGCGCTGCAACAACACTAGAGTTTTTATCAGCGTTCGTCCACGTGAACGCTACGCTCACGCGGGGCTTTGTGACTGCATTTCAAGTCCATGTAAAACCTGCAAAAACACAGGTTTCATCGTAGAGCAGGACAGTTTCCAGCGTGATGTCGCGATTGTCTGCCCGGACTGTGAACAGTACAAGCAGAAAGTTCAGCTTTATAATAATGCACGTATTCCCCGACGTTATTTGAACAGCCGCCTCAGTCCGCAGAATCGGGATGCAGAAAACGAAATGGTGTTTGATTTACTGGGTAGCATTTTCAGGCTTCTGCCGCAGCGTTTAAGCAATCGCAATCTTTTGCAAACTGACTCTGAGGACTTAAAAGGGATGGTCCTCATGGGCCCTCCTGGTACGGGTAAAACACACTTGCTGACCGGTTTTGCCTATCAATGTACGATCAGTCATGGAATCTCCTGCATTTTTCAAAGTTTTGCAGAATTGCTGTCTGAATTAAGGCAAGGTTACTCAGACGGAAAATCAGACATGGAAATCATTGAACCGCATTTACAGACTGATATCCTCATCATAGATGATATGGGCAAGGGGCGGAACAGTGACTGGGAACTCAGTATTCTTGACATGCTGATCTCTGAACGATACAACCGTAACCAGATTATCATGGTTAGCACAAATTTTACTGAAAGTGAAAAAAACACGCTCAAGGAAAAAATTCGTAATCGTGAAAAAACAGAAAGTGAACACTTTATTGCCGACACTATACGTGGTCGTGTCGGTGAACGTATTCACTCACGTTTAAAGGAAATGTGTTATTTCGAAAATTTGCTCGGACATGACCGTCGAATCGGAGAAGATGAACTTGATGAAGACGGATCAGAGTAAACCCATGCCTTCGTCCAGTCCGAACATCAGATTCATATTTTGAATTGCCTGTCCGGAAGCTCCTTTGACCAGATTATCAAGACTGCTAACAACAACCCAATTTTGTCCTGAATCATCCGACTCTGTGCCGATCATGACACGATTAGAGTTCAGTGTCACCTTTAAATCCGGTAAGCTCCCTTCATCCATAAAATGCACGAATTTTTGCTCATCTGCAAATTCCAAAAACCTACTCCGAATATCAGCAACAGGAATTGCTTCGGGAAAATGCAGGTAGATAGTGGACAAGATCCCACGGTTGACGGGAAGCAAATGCGGAGTGAAAATTACATCGCCGCTTTCTTCTGCTTTGTATGGGCTAAGGTCTGTCAGATACTGCTGAATTTCCGGTTGATGCTGATGAGCAAAAACTTTGTATGCTTTAAAATTTTCGTTAACACTGACATAATTCGTCATGTCGCCTTCAACCCTTCCACCGGCGCCGCTCACTCCTGATTTTGCGTCAATGATTGGTGCGCGGTCTAGAGAGCCAAGTAATTTGCCTAACGGTAATAGTCCCAGCAAAGCACCAGTAGCATAACATCCGGGATTTGCAACAAGTCTTGCGGTAGAAATTTTTTCCTTGAAAAATTCAGGCAGTCCAAAAGCGGTTTCATCCAGCAACTCAGGCGCAGTGTGCGTGAGCTGATAAAATTGGGAGAACACATTAGTATCACGTAAACGGTATGCTCCGGAAAGATCAATCACGCGTACGCCCTGTTCCAACAATTTTGGTACAAGCTCCAGGCTAGCCTGATTCGGGATTGCGAGAAAAACAAGATCGCAAGCAGAAACGTCAACATCGTTCGGTTCAAAAACCTGAGAATAGCCTGTCAACTCCGGAAATACATCGCAGACTTTCTGTCGCTGATATTTGCTGGAAGTTAACAGTTCAACTTTTGCTTCAGGGTGATTTCTCAACCAGTAGAGAAGTTCTCGTCCGGATAAACCAGCCGCTCCTATAATTCCAATGCGGACCATTTATCCAAATACCTCTGCATATAGTTCGGGATTAAAACCCACCACGAACTCATTTCCAATTTTCCAGCTTGGAGCCCGTAGGTTCCCGCTTGGTCCAATCACATCTTTAAGAATTTCTGCTTTGTCATCAGCAGCAGGATTCCACTCTTGCCGTTTTTTACCTTTACCGGTTCTGATGAGACTTGCGGACTTCAGCATTTCCCAGGCAGCCTCGCTGTTTATCTTTTCTTTGTTGGCAAAAGTACGTGTTTCTACTGTGATATTTTTTGCGTCAAGAACCTCTTGCGCTCGTTTGCAGGAAGTTCAACCATTCCTGAAATAACCCCAATTAATATGCTTGCTCATTTTTTACCTCTTTAATATTTTGCTTTATTAATTCAAAAAAGTTGAATGTCTTTCAAAGTCCAAGATACTTAGCGATATTTAATCAGGATATCTTGTCATCTCGGACCTAGATAGAGATCTCAAAGTAACGATAAGATTTCTCATTTCTCTCAAAATGAAACGGTTTTAGGACTTTTTATGACAGCCTCAAATTTGATTAACGGTTAATTCAGGCTATCAACATCAGATTTCAATATTAACGGTTGTGGGTTTCAGAAGCAATTCCTTTCCTTTTTTTCTGCTGAATTGCCTAAACCAGTTTTTCAGTGGATGTGTCCTACACGTATGGAAAGGGGCCAACTCACCTCTTTCATTTCCTGCGGATCACCCCAGGCCGCTTTTAAACGCTCGGTGTTTTCCATAATTGGATCACCACCTTCACGCTTTTTATAATGTGCAACTGCGGACCAACTGCCGAGGAAACCCAGCATATTGTCGAAATTCCAGTTCGACTTCATCTCAAAGCGCGGAATACGCAATTCACGAAACGGGAATGATAATGTGCGGTAGCCGGTATCAACTAAACGGCGTTCCGGATCCCAGAAACTTCCTAAAATATCTGTGTAGAGTCGGTTTATTTCTAGGTCAACTTCCGGATTTATACGGAACAATTTGTAAGACCAGCAGGCTATCACACCATATCTTTTTAAAACCCGCTCAGCTTCTGCATAAAAAACATTAAGATCGAACCAGTGAAGTGCCTGCGCGACAGTGATTAAATCCACAGAATGGCGCTTGAGTGCTGGTGCCTGTTCGTTGGCAACTGCATAACTGATGTTTGTAAGAGGAGTCGCGTTTACTATTTGGGCGGAACTTGCGTCAGTGGCATAAACTCTATCGAAGTGCACAGCCAGTTTCTGTGCGGCTTGTCCATTTCCGCTGCCGGCATCCCAGGCCAGTTTATGGTCTCGGCACTCTCCAAGCAGATAACGGAACAAAGTGTCAGGATAATGTGGGCGATGTGCTGCGTATGCAGCAGATTGAGTTGAAAAGTTGTCTTTGAATGCTTTTGGATTTTTATGGAACTTTGCGTTGAATCTCATCTTTGAATGAAAACTTTTGGTTGGCAAAAATAAGTGTATTTTACTCCATTGTTGAAAAAATCAACTGTCCGCGCTTTCACCCTGTAGTTCAGTCAAAATGGAACGCCCCATCGCAGTGTCAGCTAAAGGACGCGTGAGTTCACCCAGAGTATCTAGTTGTGCTTTGAGGGCTTGGGAATCCTGTCCTTTTATACTTTGGCGGACTACTTCCATCTGCATACGGATTTTGTCACGCTCCGTTTCACTTAAAGCACTTTCTGCTACATTCCAGTTGTGTTCAATTCCCTGAAAAACACGTTCCGCGGTTAGCCTAAATTCAATTAACTGCCGCTCATTAAAATCATCAATTGCGTTTTCAAAGGAATCGTCCATGATTCTTTCTATTTCAAACTGGGTTAAACCGTGAAATGGAATAACTTCAATTTCTGCCTTTTTCCCGCTACGTTTTTCACTGGCGGAAACGGTTAGAATACCGTTTGCATCAACACGGAACATAACTTCCACCAGCGGGAAACCACCTTTCATGGGCGGAATACCGCGTAACTTAAACTGGCCGAGTGCACGGCAATCCTTGATTAATTCGCGCTCCCCCTGATAAATATTAACATCGATCGAAGTCTGGTCATCAACATTTGTGGTAAAAGTTTCGCTTTCTTCAACAGGTATTGTCGTGTTTCCGGTAATAATTTTACTGAATGTTCCGCCCAAAGTTTCAATGCCTAGGGCAAGTGGAATCACGTCAAGCAGTAAAAAGTCCCGCCGTCCGCCTGCCAGCAAATGCCCCTGAATTCCTGCTCCAATTGCTACAACTTTGTATGGATCAATAGCCACATGTGGTGAACGTCCGAAAAAAGTTTCAATCTTCCTGCGTACTCCCGGAACTACTGTTGAACCGCCTACCAGAACAACCTCGTCTATCTGCTCCTGCGTTAATTTTGCTTGTTTAAGAACGTGCCGGCAGCTTTCTAGAGTCTCATCCACTAATGGCGAAATCAAAGACTCGAAATCTTCTACTTTAAAATTATCCGTAAATGAAATATCCTGTTTTGGGAAATCCAAAGTATATGCTGTTTCCGGAGAAAAACTGAGTTCAATTTTGATTGATTCAGCAGTTTTTTTTAAAATTTGCTTTGACGCCGGATCATCAAATTGCGCTTGAGGGTGTTGCTGCAGAATTCTTTTTTTCAAAATATCCACCAGCGCCTGGTCAAAATCATCTCCACCAAGCTGGGTATTACCATGGGTGGCAACCACTTTAAAAATCTTTCCGGAGAGTTTGAGAATGGAAATATCAAAAGTTCCACCGCCTAAATCATAAACAGCAACGTGACCGTCTTTTTGCAAATCCTGCTTTTCATCAAGTCCGTAAGCAATTGCCGCGGCAGTCGGTTCATTGATGATACGCGCCACTTCCAGTCCCGCAATTTCAGCTGCTGCCCGTGTGGCTTGACGCTGAGCATCATCAAAGTACGCAGGAACAGTGATGACTGCTTTTTCAACAGATTCACCGAGTGCTGTTTCTGCACGTTGTTTTATTTTTTTTAATATCTCCGCTGATAATTCCTGCGGCGTAAAATCTTGGTAAGGCTCACTTTCACCAATCCGTACTTTGAGTAATTTGCGATCCCCTTCCACAATTTTATAAGGTAACTCATTAACGAGCTCTCCGAGTTCTTCGAGGTCACGTCCCATCAAACGTTTAATGGAAAAAACGGTATTTTCCGGATTAGAAATTCTGCGCTTCTGTGCTTCCTGACCAACCAGCCAGCCGGAATCGATACGTGACAAAACGGAAGGTGTAACAGCGTTTTCGCCCTCGCCGATTACTTCCGGTCCTTCTTCAAAAACAGTTGCGCACAAACTGTTCGTTGTGCCCAGATCAATACCAATTATACGTTTCATTTTTTGTGAAGTTGTGGTTTGTTTTTAGCCGCTAAGAACAACTAATCAGTTGCCGGAATGCGCTCAAGCAGGCGACGCAGATAACGTTCCGCGTTTAAGTGGGTTTGCAGTTGCTGGAGTATTCCAGAATTTTCTGGATGGTCTTCATGCTTTTTGAACAGTGGCGCATAGTCTGCTTCAATATCTATTTTTCTGTTTTGCAGATCATCATGCATTGCGGACAATTCAACTGAGTTTACGGAATCCAACAGTTCATCCAGCTCTTCCTGCAGAAAAAACATTTCTGCTAAAAAACCCTCAGGCAGGGAACGTTCATCCAACTGCTGTTTTTCGGCCAGCAAATGTAATAAATAACCGGCACGTAAAGTTGGTTCGTGAAGAGTTTTGTACGCTGTATTCAAAATAGCGCTGGCGGTTTCGCTTAAAAGTTGTTCCGCTTCTGGAGCCGAACCGTAAAAGTCTGGATGCAACTCCAGCGAAAGCTGTTGATAGCGTTCCTCCAATTCCACAGATTTTAGCTCAAAGCTAACAGGGAAACCCAGCACTTCAAAAAAATCTATTTCCCGTGGAAAAGGCTGGAGAGCATTGCAGGAAAAACAAAAAAGACGCGAAACCAGAGTAGTTTCGCATGTATGACAGGCAGGTTCGTCAAAAGCCATAGCTTGGTTTTAAAATATCTAGGCTACAACTCAGTCTTGGTTTCTGCTTTTGTAGTCAGAAATTGCTGCTTTAATCGCGTCTTCTGCTAAAACAGAACAATGAATTTTTACAGGAGGTAAGGAAAGTTCTTCGACAATATCAGTATTTTGAATCGACATTGCTTCATCAATGCTTTTACCTTTGACCCATTCTGTAGCCAGACTTGAACTCGCGATAGCGGATCCGCAACCAAAAGTTTTGAATTTTGCATCAATAATCTCTTTAGTTTCCGGATCAACCTTAATCTGCAGTTTCATCACATCTCCGCATTCTGGAGCGCCAACCAATCCGGTGCCGACATTAAGGTCACTTTTATCCAGACTCCCAACGTTTCTGGGTTCGCTGTAATGATCTATAACTTTTTCACTATAAGCCATCTTGCTCCTTTTCTAATATAAATTTAAATTTTTAATATCAATGGGATGCCCATTGTACAGTTGATAAATCAACACCCTCTTTTACCATTTCATAAAGTGGTGACATTTCACGAAGTCGCTTGACTGCAACTATCATCTTCTCTGCTGTATAATCAACTTCCTCAACGGTGGTAAAACGTCCCATACCGAAACGGATGGAAGAATGAGCCAAATCGTCTCCTACTCCCAACGCCCGTAAGACATAAGATGGTTCCAGACTGGCAGAAGTACAGGCTGATCCAGACGAAACTGCCAGGTCACTGACGCCCATCATCAAACTCTCGCCTTCAACATATCCAAAACTTAAATTCAGGTTGTTCGGTAGTCGTTCGGTGGGATGTCCATTGAGGAAAATATAATCCAATCCTGCAGACAAACGTTCATAAAGTCTTTGCCGTAATCCTGTCAAACGTTCTGCTTCAGAAGCCATTTCTGCCACTGACAATTCAAGTGCTTTCGCAAAACCGACAATTCCTGTCACATTCAAAGTTCCGGAACGCATACCACGTTCATGGCCTCCGCCAAACATGATTGGTGACAAACGGACCCGCGGTTTTTTGCGTCTTACATAGAGTGCGCCCATACCTTTTGGACCATAAACCTTGTGTGCTGTCATTGAAAGAAGATCAATCTTCATTTCATCAACATCAATCGGAATTTTTCCTACACCCTGGGTCGCGTCTGTATGAAAAAGAGCTCCCTTTGCACGGGTGATTTCACCTATTTCCTTGAGAGGATTGATTGTACCAATTTCATTATTTGCTGCCATGAGCGAAACCAGAATAGTATCTTCGCGGATTGATTCTTCCAATTGTTTGAGATCTATGCAACCATCTTTGTCCACTTTGAGAAAGGTGATTTCGTAACCACGCTGTTCTAATGCGTGGCATGGATCAATCACTGCTTTGTGTTCGATTGGACTTGTGATTATATGTTTGCCCTTCTTCTGGTAAAAATCCGCTGCCCCTAAAATTGCCAAATTGTTTGATTCCGTAGCACCACTGGTAAAAACAATCTCCTTACCGCTTGCACCAATCACGTTGCCGATGGATTCCCGCGCATCTTCGACTACCTGCTCAACTTCCCAGCCAAAGGCATGATTACGACTGGCGGAATTTCCAAATGATTCGGTGAAAAACGGCATCATCGCCTCCACAACTCGCGGGTCTACCGGCGTGGTAGAGTTATAATCAAGATAAATGGGCAGTTTCATAAGATGAGTCCTCTACACTAAAGTTGTTTGTTTCCGCGTCTTCAATAATCGCGGCTAATGTTGTTTCTTCAACAAATTGCTTAATCTTCTGATGTATAGCAATCAGAGGCCTCCGAGTTGGACAGCTCTGATGAACTTTACATAAATCCTCATCATGAACACATTCTACTAATTCGAAAGTACTGTCAGTGATCTGGATAATTTCTGACAAATTAATATCCTCAGCAGAGCGGGCCAATACATAACCCCCGAGTTGTCCGCGGGTTGACTCGATCAATCCAGAAGAAACCAGTTGTTTCAGGATATTAGCCACCATTGGATAAGGCAATTTATAAAAGGTCGCCACTTCCTGAGCACTCACCGGAGAATCCTGTTGACCGAGATGAGCCAGTAAAATAATCGCGTAATCAGTCTTTTTTGATAATTTAAGCATTGCCTCTTTTTTTCTATTTTTACTTAAATTAGCACCTAACTAGTACTATATCAAGTAAAAACTATAGTTAAGACTAAAAATAAATTATTTATCAGCGATATTAA
>JAPKDT010000072.1 GCA_028822475.1 SAR324 cluster bacterium | reverse complement strand
CTAGCAGGCTGACGGTACGAGTCGGACGGATTTTATTTCCAGATTTCATATTTTCGTCTGTAATAAAATCTTTGATTTTTAAGTATATTTCATCTTCTTTTGCCAGACTAAGAATTTTTTCGTCAATCGTCTCAATCGCAGCCGGATCATTCTCCACCAAAATTTGTGCATCCCGAAGCGCATCATCAAAATATTCGTATTTTACAACTAAGAGTCGTTTGTATTTAGGCAATGCCGATAAGCGTAATTTAAGCTCACTCACTACTGCTAATGTACCTTCTGATCCAGAAAGCAAATAGTTTAAGTTAAAGTTCTTTTCCGAATTTCCATAAACTTTCGCCAAATTGTAACCGGTCATGAAACGGCTCATTTTAGGAAAAACTTCTTCAATCAATCCTGCTTTTTCCAGCACAATCTGATCAACAACTTTAAACACCTCACCCACAATTCCGGATTTTTGTTTGTATGCATTTAGTCTATTTTCATCAAGCGCAAAGGATTCCAGAGTTTCACCGTTAGAGAGAACACATGACAACGCTAAAACATGGTCGCTGGTGCGTCCATAAATACGTGAACCTTTTCCGCAGGCATCGGTATTGACCATTCCACCTAAAGTCGCTCTATTACTGGGGGACAGATCGGGCGCAAAAAACACCTTATGTGGCGCTAGATGTTCGTTTAACTGGTCCAGTACCACACCAGGTTCTACACGTACCCAACCCTGCTTAATATTAGTTTCAAGTATACGGTTCATGTAACGTGAACAGTCAAGCACGATGCCTTCAGTAAGTGACTGCCCGTTGGTACCTGTACCACCACCGCGTGCAGTGATTTTTATGCATTGACAAAATTTATGCTGAGCTGTTAGCTGGAGTAACGCCTGGATGTCAGCTATATTTTTCGGAAAAACGACTGCCTGCGGAAGAACCTGATAAATACTGTTGTCAGTTGAGGTTATCAAACGTGTTCCATAATCATGCTGAATGTCTCCGCTAAAACTGCTTTGACGCAGTTCTGCAAGAAAACTTTGCACAATTTCAGGAATACTTTCAGAATGATTGAGGCGAGGAATCATTTAAAATTTTATTAACAAATAATTACAAAATTATGTAATCTGTATGGTTGAAACAACATTTATTAGAAAAATATAAGTTACCCCTGCAGACGGAAGGAACTTCGTAATCATTAATCCTTATATTCAGCAGAACGGTTTTGCAGCATCGCCATTACAGATTCTTCAAGATCAGCAGAAAGCAGCATGGCAGAATTCCACGTTGCTACATAATTAAGTCCGTCTGCAACTGAATTGTCTCGCGAGTGCAAAAGCATTTCCTTAACTCCGCGTATGGCTAAAGGCGCTTTGCCCGCGATTTGCTCAGCAATCTTCCGAACTGCACAAATCATCGATTTCTGATCAGCATAACAACTGTTGACCAAACCAAATTCACGTGCTTCTTCTCCAGAAAATTTACGTCCTGTGTAGGCTAATTCGCGAACAATGCCCTGGGGAATCAACTTGGGAAGGCGCTGTAAAGTCCCTACATCCGCGGTTAAACCAAGATCAATTTCTTTTATCTGGAAGACAGCGTCACTTGTTGAGTAACGCAGGTCGCAGGCACTTATCAAATCAATCCCTCCACCTATGCATCCACCATGAATTGCAGCTAACACTGGTTTACGACACTCTTCGATTTGTGTAAATGCAGCCTGCAGTTTTATTATTTTGCGACGTAAATATTCCCGTTTACGTCCTTCACAGTCAAAATGTTCAACTTCCTGCCCCACTGACTGTAAAAATTTAAGATCAATTCCTGCAGTAAAATTACTACCAGCACCGCTCAGAATGCACACCCTAACAGCTTCATTTTCGTCTAATTCACGAAAACAATCTCCGAGGGCAAACCATAATTCTTCATCAAGCGCATTTGCTTTGTCAGGTCGGTTTAATTCAATTTCCGCAACTGCGGAATCAATCTTTATTTTTAGTGAATCCGGCATATCAAATCATTGCATATGAAGTTAAAGGTTGAAGAGGAGCAGAATCCATTTCAAGTTGATCCAGACATTCTGCTGCTTTTTCCAACTCCTGCACTGCCTGCTCTTTCAGTTTTTCACGCAGATTATGTTTATTGAACAGCACCCTGAGCTCACTAGTCATTTCATCTAGTTCAAAATTTTCCTGCAGTTTTTCTGACATTACACTGAGTTCACTTTCCGTCAAACATTCGTGAAGTAAAAAGCAGAGAGGTGCCCACAATTCAGAGTCTTTCAAAGTCTGCTGAAAACGTTTTTCGTCATCAATAACATTCAGTTCAGTTTTAAGTTGAGCAGCCATACCCACATATTCACCAAACGCAAACAAGGTCGAAGCTGTAGCTTGAGTAGCATTTGCCCAGTAAGCCGCGCTTTTAGCACCTGCGCCAAATAGCCCCGCAATTTTGTCACGAGTTACTCTCTGCCAGTGTTTTGGAGTAGCTGTAAGAGTAGGTTCCGAAATTTCAAGTACTTGTCCGCGTGAAATATTTTGTGTAGCGAGAGAAACGCATTCCAGCACGTCCAAATTACCCACACGTGTTAAGATTTGAAATGAAATGGAAAGCAGATAATCACCCAGCAAAACACTTGCCTCTGAACCCCATAGTTTTTGAACATTCTGCTGGTGACGTCTGGCGTATTCAGGTTCTTTGATGTGCCGGTGTAAGGCAGATGCGGTGTGTAAAAATTCTAAAGTACTGCCTATATCTATTACTGCGTCATCAGGCTTCTTAAAAAGTTTTGCGCTTTGCAGCAACAACATGGACCTTGTTGAATTATTATGAGGAGTTATTATGTGGTGAGCAATATCTGCTAAAAAAGGAAGTGAAACACCCAAATTGTTTTTTACAGCATTTTGAATCCGTTCCAAATTATTATCACTGTCCAAAAGTTTTTTTTCATAAGCTGCCTGTATCATGATTTATCTGTTCCTCTTTTTTGGCTAAAAGTTCTTTCCTGATATGATAAATAGCTGAATTTATGATAACTCTTTAAGATTCAATCGTAATAGTGAATTATCAATGACATTAATGCTAGGGTAAATCCAACTATAGGCCAAATTGCTTTCCAAATGGAACGGAGAGCCTGCAGTTGACGGAGCAGTAAAATCATCGCAAAAACACACCATGCACTGATTGATGCCCCAAATCTCAAGTTTGCCAGAAAAGACGGATCATCTTTATTTATTAGTATTCCTAACATAATACCGATGCTCAAAGCTAAAAAGCCCCAAAGTGTTCCCTGCCAACTGAGACGATCCAAAGTACCAAGCGCAGGAAAACGGATCATCATTGAGGTTACCAGTTTCGTTTTGAGATGGTGCTCCTGATATAGAAAGATGATGCTAGCCAAACAGGCAACTCCCAGCATAACATAACCTGCTAAAAGAATGATAATATGTGTCCCAAGCAAAACATGATAAAGCCATGTTTGAGATGATACAATTTCACTTGTCGAGACTTGATTCTGAAAGATAAAGAGGGATAACCCCAGCAGCAGAATCGCAAAAAACCGGACTATTGATGTGTTAACCAAACTGGGCAAGCGTTCTGGGAAAGCCTGCACTCCTACCATACTGGCCCATCCGGCAACGCTCAGAATGTCACTTACAAATGTACTGGGCCAGACTGATTTAGTCCATAACATTCCAAGTAAGGCAACAGTATGAATGACCCAGCCCAGACGCATTCCTGTAAGCTCCGTCCATGCCTGAAATCTTGAGCTGGAAGACTTATCAAAAGGCGAGGGAAAAAGCCCTGAAATCCAACTGATGATGTAAAGCAACAAGGCTCCCCATGTTCCTACAATCAACATATTGTATTTTTGTGAATGTGTGTTTGAATATTGCTTGAATTAAATAATTGACGAAGAAAGGTGCTTCGTAATTTGGCCTTCGCTGACTAATTTTTATCTGTAAAAATGGGCAACAAAATAAGTTCAAAGGAGTATCATTTTAGTTGAGCAAGTTCAAGAGATTCAGAATAAAGAGTGTAGCTCTGTTAGCATCACCAGTCAATCTGAATATGAAAATCAGAGGCAGGAGAGATTGCCAGAATATTGTTTTCCAGAAAGCAGTGCTATTTTTTTACTGACTGGCAGAGTAATCAAAACGTCTAGCTTGGAATCATTGTCAACGTCTGAAATTGCCAAATCCGCTGGCGCTGCTCCGTCTATCACGAGGCTTGCCGCAAATGAAACAGGTGTTGCATAACCTGTAGAAGAGGTGTTGTCACTGAGAGTAAGTGAAAAGTCACCTGTCAAGAGAGAAACCCCGGAAGTACTGACAAGAAAATGGTGGCCTGCCACAAAATCCATTATACTATCATTATCAAAATCAGCGGCAGCCAGCGTCCCTGGCCCCCGTCCGGAACTGATTGTAAGCGGTGAATCAAAATCACCTGTGCCTTTTCCGTAAATCAGCGAAAGAGTGTTTTCTCCATAATTGCTGACCGCGAGGTCTTGTTTTGCATCACAGTTCCAGTCTCCAGAAATCATGTCGATTGGTGAACTGCCGACCGTATACGTAGTAGATTGTGCATTGAAAGTTCCGCTTCCGCTGTTTAACCAGATTTGAACCAAAGTACTGTCCCTTGACAAAACCGCGAGATCAGTATCATTGTCACCATCCCAATCTGCACTGGCAATCTGTATTGGATGTGCACTGACAGATAAAGTCTGTGAAACAGAAAATAATCCACTACTGTTTTGTAGAATGGACACGCTGCTGTTATCACGATTTACCACAGCCAAATCGGTTTGATTGTCGCTGTTCCAGTCTCCAGAAAGTAGCTTAAGCGGCACATCACCTACTGTTAAGCTCCCGTTATCAGTAAAAGTCGCGCTACCGTCGTTGCGTAACAATTTAATTTTGTCCTGATCGGTAAGCGTGACCACCAGGTCAGTTATATTATCTCCAGTGAAATCTCCTGATATCACATCCTGTCGCCACTCTGCGGTACCAGGAGTAATTGTGCTGGCTGTATATGGGAAACCGGTGCTGGATGAAGAATTATTGAGGAAGAGGGTCATGCTGCCATCTTCAGTAGTAGAAATTCCGTCCTGCTTCCTGGGACTTGTCACAACAATATCTGTTTTGTTGTCTCCATTGAAATCACCAAATGTAATACCAAGAGGATTTTCTCCCGCGTCATATTCTACCACAGCCTCAAAGACTGTTCCGGAAACACTTGAAGGACCGACACTCGATTCTGTTGCTAAATCTGTAGATCTGCATGCAGCAAAAAAGAACGTTCCTGAACTTACAAGAAAAAACAGGATAACCATCCGTAAATTAAGACTTGAAAAATACTTAGCGTTCATTGATCAAGCCTTTAAAAAAGAGACCATATTTGTCTTCATGATAGTCCTGAATTAAACCAAAATATTTGTTCCAGGGAGGAACCGGTGTGCGTTCCCTGCTTTGATAATAAAGTACTGTGTTGAGCAGTTTCCAACGTTCTTCAAAAAACACTTTTAAAGGCGAAGTTTCCTGAAGTCCTTCAAACACAATCACAGGTGATCGTGCACCGAGAGCATATTCTTCAAAATGCAGGATAATGTTATCGCCTTCACCCGCCAACAACTGCTCTTCAAGGTATGCTGTTGCCTGAAAGTCAATTTTGATCCAGTCTGCAAGGTCCAGTAATTGGTGATGGACGTTCACATCCATTTTGTTGGTATCATCAAGAGCAAGCCGAATTCCCAAATCTTCCGCAAGCGCGCGTATGGTCGTTAAATAATCTTCGGTGACCTCTTCATTGATTTCAAAATAAAACATCTCCTTATACTCAGGAAACAACTCCAGAAGTGTCTTTAATGTTCGCGGATAATTAAGATAAAAAGAGTCAACGTTTTGCGAAAATGTCAATGAAGGCATTTTTTCCTGATCACGTTCCATGTGTTGTCTCAACAGACGGACAGTCAGAAAAGTAGCAATCAGTGAGGCAAATCGTACAAGTACCGAAGGGATAGATAATTCTTGTGAACGAGCTACTATTTCTCCAAAACTATTTGCATCTATGTCGATTGCCAACAACTCAAAACCACGTGTTGTTGTCTCTAAATTAGGTGGGGCAAGAGCGTCAATGGATTCCGCTTTTACAGAAATCCATTTCAGATAATTCCTCGCACGGTCAGTCAGTTCATCCCATTCACTCTCAGTTACAACCTTTAAAACATTCTCGATTACATCCGGAAAACATGGAGTCGGCAAGCCCCCTGGAACAGCTGCAACAGTCTGACTCGAAAGATTTGACTCATTCGTTAAACTGACAAGATATTCTTGCAATTCTTCTAGGTTTTGCATCAGCAAATATTTTTCAATTCAACTTGAGTCTGAAGATAAGACATCTTATTTTTAATTTCACCGCTGATTATTAGGGTGCAAAAAATTCTAACCTTGATGCTAATAAAGTATAACACGAAGGCTCTAAAAAAACTGAACTTCAACGGCTCTTTCCTGTTCTCGACAATTATTTCCTAACTACCTGTACCAAGAGCTAAATTGGCAAATTTCGTGTACTGACCGATAAAAGCGAGACGTTTCATGCCTATTTCGCCGTTTCGATGTTTCGCAATACTTATTTCAGCAATGCCCTTGTCCTCAGTATCAGGATTATAAACCTCATCCCGATAAATAAAGACTATCAAGTCCGCATCCTGTTCAAGTGCGCCTGATTCACGCAAATCTGACATCATAGGTCGTTTTTCAGTACGCCTCTCTAGTCCACGGTTCAATTGAGACAGAACAAGCATCGGCAGAGAAAATTCTTTGGCTATACCTTTCAATGATCGTGATATTTCAGATATTTCCTGTTCACGTGAAGGATTCCGCATGTTGCTCTGCATCAGTTGCACATAATCAATTACCACAAGTCCAAGTTCAGGAAATTCCTTTTTGGCCTGACGAATTACCTGTCTGACGTAATTAGGATTAATTCCGGAACGGTCATCTACTAACAGTGGTGCTTCCATCATCCTGGTGGTGCCTTCCATCAGTTTGTCCCAGTCCTCCTGTTCGAGGTCACCAACAAGTAATTTTCTGTTATTTACTTTTGCTTCACTACATATCAACCGCATGGCAATGTGTTCTTTTGGCATTTCAAGACTGAATATCAGTGACGGGATCTTAGCATGTCCTGAAGCATAAAGCGCCATATTCACGGCAAGTGCTGTTTTACCCATAGAAGGCCTAGCAGCTAGAATGATTAAATCACCTTTTTGTAAACCACGTGTCAATTCGTCCAACTCAGTAAAACCGGTTGGGACTCCGGTTACATTTTCCGGTGATTCAGATATTTTTTCTAACTCTTCAAAGTTAGTAGCAAGAATTTCTTTGAGATGAGTATAACTTTTAAGACGGGTACGCGCATCAATAGACTGTAGGCGTTCAGTTGCATCCGCGATGAAATCAGAAATATTGTCTGCAGAACCTTCCTGACCACGCTTTGCTACTTCATGAGCCGTGAGGATAATATCACGTAGTTGACCTTTTTCTCTTACAATTTGCGCGTAAAACTCAGCATTTTCGGCAACAGGTGTTTTCTGTGACAACTCATTTAAATAATCCACCCCACCTGTTTGTTCCAGTTGCTGTCTGGACTCCAAACGACTCAGGAGAGTCAGTTCATCAATCGGAACAGGAGGTTCCTGCGAGGCCATTTCCTGCATCGCGGAAAAAATGAGTTGATGCGCCGGTGAAAAAAAATCGTCTGAAGTGAGAATATCCAGGATTTGCAAAAGTACAGAATTCTGGATAATAATTGCTCCCAACACAGCCTGTTCTGCCATCTTATCGTGAGGCAGTAACTCATCAAGATCAGCAGTTTGTGATCGTGTTCTTGATGTCCGACCGGAAACCTTTGAATTTTGGTATTTTTTTTCGGAAGACAGCATTGAAACTACAGATATGGAGAAGGGAATCAAGTATTAGGAGACAGGAAGAAGGATAGAACAATCATCCCCAAAAAAAGGCTAAAGGCTGGAATGTTTTCCGGAGCCTTAAGCCTTAGGGAATTGAGAATTAAACCTAATCGATTTCCTCAAGATCTTTGTCTACTTCCAGTTCTTCGAGTTTTTCGAGTTCTTCCGTATCTATTTCTGGAGTATCTTCAGTAGCATCTACTTTTCGTTTTTCAACAGTTGGTGTTTCGACAGTGTCACCAATTACCTTGATTTGTAATGTTACAGTAACTGCCGTATGCACACGTACAGAGAATTCATGTGTGCCTACATTACGAATAGCCGTATTCAGCAATATCGCGCGTCGTTCCAGATCAAAGCCATTTTCTTTGAGCAACTCCAACAGATCACGGTTAGTAACCGAACCAAATAATTTTCCTCCAAGACCGGCCTTACGCACGATTTCATATTTAATAGCATTTAGTTTTTCTGCCTGTTCATTGGCAAGTGCGATTTTTCCTGAACGCAACTTTTCAAGATATTGCAGACGGTGACGTAATTCTTTTGAGGCTTTACCTGTTGCCAAAAGTGCCATCCCCTTCGGAACAAGGTAATTTCGACCGTAGCCGGCTTTTACCTCAATTGTGTCACCCAAAGACCCTAAATTAGGGACATCTTCAGTTAGTATTAACTTCACGGTATTTCCTTATATTGTAAGTAGCTGTTTTGTGATTCGTGCTTAATTTTACGAATTCCAAATTTAAGCTCGATTAGTATTTGTGCGTCCTGAAAATCTTCGATCGACAATAACCTGTTGGGGCACATAACCCTTCAAAGGTGAGAGCAACGCCAAGTTGCGAGCACGTCGAATAGCAGTTTTTAACTTCCTCTGATTCTGAGCGCAGACTCCTGAAATGCGGCTTGGAATTATCTTTCCGCCTTCAGTCACATAACTTTTGAGCAACTCAACGTCCTTATAATCAATCCGATCAATTCCGGCTTCTTTAAATGGACAGACTTTCTGTTTACTGCGTAATAAAATACTTGTTGGTATACGTTTACGACGTAAATGAGATCTTTTTCGTTTTTTTAACATAATTAATTTTTCCTAAAAGTTTTGTGTAGTACCGAATATTTTATGAAAGTCAGAGGACATCAAGCATCTACTGCTTCAGTCTTATCTTTCCCAGTATCATCCGTAAGCTCTTCTGCTTTATCTTCTGCTTTATCTTCTGCTTTATCTTCTGCTTTATCTTCTGCTTTATCTACAGTTTCTGCCTTATTTTTTTCAGGCACAGTTTCGGTTTCAGTTTTTGTCTCAGCCTGTTTTACAACTTTTGTTGCATTTTCGGCAGATTTTTCCTGAACTTCCTCTTTTTCTGCAGTTTCCTCTTTAGG
>JAPKDT010000353.1 GCA_028822475.1 SAR324 cluster bacterium | reverse complement strand
TTTGATCGTCGGGGATAAAGAGGCCTCCTCCAAAATCTACACTGGGTTCAGCAGTATAAAGGACTCCTTCCACCATTCCTGTAATATCAACCTCATCTCCTACACACATTGTAAGATCTGAAGATGTTCCTGTAAAGTCCGGGTTAGTAGAAACGAGAATTTGATAATCTAATACGTTATTGTTCTCACAATCGTTATCATCAGTGAGAGATAAATTCATAACGTAAAGTCCAGGTTGAGTGTATGAGTGAGATACTATAGGACCTGAAGTATTGTCAGTCGTTCCGTCTCCCAAATCCCATACCCAACTTACAAGTTCCTGGCCATCAGCAACCGTTGAAGAAAGTGCTTCAAGATAAATAGGCTCATTTAAACAAGCATAATGAGGTTGTAATTCCGTGGGGTTTACGATTGCAAAAGGACGATCACAAGGGTATCCACATGATGCATAGGCTGCAAAGTTACCAGAACTCCCAGCTCCAGAAGTGAATTCTACAGTAATACATCCTGTGAGGTTGTCCACGCCTGAGAAAACATCTTGACCTTGAAGCTCATCTCCTGAATATGTGTCAATTAGTGGAGCGGTATTATCATCCCCATCATACAATGTTATTGTTGATGAAGCATCTAAATCAAAAACTACCCAATAAAAATTTAGAACAGTTTCTGGAGCTTCAGGACACCAAGTAATTGTCTCATTTTCATTGGCACCATAATCTGCAGCACTTAAACCAGAATCAACCACAGCTCCTTCACAAGCAGCGTAGTCATTCACTGCAGCAATACTGATTTCTTGGGCACTAAAGTTAGATACTTGAGAAAAAACAAAAAGAATTAGAACTAATTTTTTCATGGTTACTTTTCCTTCGCGTTTGAGTTAACAACATACCTACGAAGTAGTTTTTCAAATATATCAAGCCTAGAAACCACCACATAGCTACCGTCCTCCATGATGAAGAACTGATCAGCTAAAGCGGAAACAATACCTCCACTTATAAGTCTCTTCGCGATATCATCACCTTCACCAGGAAGGTGCTGAGTCTCAGTGTTAAACTTTAATTCTGAAGCAGAGTGCCATCCATAAGCAGCAAAACAGCAAAGACGAACAGCTTCATCTGAATTAAGTGACAGTTCCGGATACAAAGAGGCTATAACGTTCGAACCGGGCAGGTCTGTAGTTGTTTGGGCTGAAAGATTCCCTGAAGACAAAGTCATCAGTAAAACTGCCGAAAATATAAGAAAAATGTGTTTCATAATGCAGGTAATGAGGTTGCAATATAATCAATGAATGATAGCTAATGAAAAGTAAAAAAATAATATTCAAAACTTCTTTGGAAAATAAAGATTCTAACTATATTTGCACCCCCTAAAGGGGAATTGACTTGGTAGCTCAGCTGGTTAGAGCATCTCACTTTTAATGAGAGGGTCCTGGGTTCGAGTCCCAGCCAGGTCACACAATCTTAATACGACGCGAGTTAAGCACCGCCGAAACGCACCGCCCAGGTGCTGAAATTGGTAGACAGGCATGGTTGAGGGCCATGTGTCCGTTAGGGCGTGCGGGTTCGAGTCCCGCTCTGGGCACTAGACGAGTTGCAGAAAGCGGCTCGTTTTTTTTTGCTTAATTTTGCCGTACGTGATTAAAAAATTACTTCCCATACTAGAGTGGCTTCCAAACTATTCTAAAACAGATTTTTATAAGGATCTTCCTGCGGGAATTACGGTTGGAATTGTGCTTATTCCTCAGGGGATGGCGTATGCGTTAATTGCTGGTTTACC
>JAPKDT010000352.1 GCA_028822475.1 SAR324 cluster bacterium | reverse complement strand
TGGAGGCGGGTACCGGAATCGAACCGGTGTACACGGATTTGCAATTGATCCACATCTAATAGACGCAATGTCCTTCAATGGGTTATAGTGCAGATTATTCCGTGTGTACAAATTTGTGTACAGACGGGTATCAGCTGAAATTAAGTCAACTATCTGGTTTTATTGATATTTTATCAGTTTTGTGTTATAATAAACGTAAGAAAATGCACGGTTTAGTTACGTCTGTACTGTTCGATGATAAATAACTTTGAACGGAATTACAGATGTACTCGAATGAAAAACACAACTTTGAAAATGAACTGCTGAAAGCAGAAATTGCAAAAGCCGATCAACTGGCAAAAGCAGTGAGTGCAACTGAGCTGGACCCTTTTGATAAGGCCAGCGTCCAGCTGATCAATAAATACAAAGACGGTGTTGAGGTGGCTACTTTTAGAAATCAGATGAAACGTATCTGTGAACTGGCAGGCATCAATTACGAATTAGAAAAAAGCCGGTGGTGGAGAAAACATCATCAGCAAAAAGACAAACGAGATTAAGGCTGGCACGCCAATTGTTATAGTGCCGTGGTGGCGTACTTTGAAAACGTCATCTCAATCGAATTGCTCGTTATTCGCTTCAGCAGACACCCAGTGGGGTGCCTTAAAGATGCAGGACTAATCCTGACAAAATTTTTGACTGTCGTAATGGTGGTAAGTTCGAAAGAACTGAATTTAGGCTAAATTAATATTGGCTCAAAGTGAGAGGGAAACAACGCTTGGCAACAAGTGACCCTCAAAGACCCGCACGATGCTCTACAAACTCGTATCATCAGCAGCCCTCATACTGCGTGTGTGTCTTGCGTTTGGTGGCACAGTAAATGGGAGACAGCAAAACCTGCCCAGCCTTAATGGTGTGTGTATATGTGGATGACAAAAAACTTCAGGAAAAGTTTGTCGTACTTTCGCCTGAAAGGGCGTTGGTATGACTACGGCTTAGGAAAAGTCATTAATCAAATACTCATTAAAATAATCAATCAAAAATTAATCGAAGAAGGTGCAGGTGAAGATTGCGAAGCAATTTGAAACTTGCTGCTTGCTGTTAGGCAAGCATAACCATTGACCCCATAAATAATTTTACAAAAAGGAGATATTAAATGTCATTCATTGAACAGGCATATCTAGAAATAAAGACGATCGACCCAAGTATAACCGCAACTGAATTCAGCACTAAATGGCTCAACAAGTGCAGTTCCTATTACAGGTCATATAAAACCAGAAATAGGGATATGACACTTCATGCACTGATGTGTTTGTTGGTTAACCTCTCAAACAAATCAGATGCACTACGCATGAATAATAATAACGCCTTACTTCAGCAAAAAGCAGATCAGTATCAGGCTCTGAGGGAGTTGGCGAGTGAACAGGTCACACTGAGAATTTCCACTCGGTGAACTAAGTCTCCGGTCGACATAATTTGATGCTGACTTTATTTTTTTACACATGAAGCAATCAGCACATGGTCTGCAAAAGAAGCTCCGTCGAGAACAACTGCATGAAATCTGGCTTCGCAAAAATCTCAAAAGCTCAAGTCAACACTGGGAATGCCGCAAGAATATCTTAAAGCTCAATACTAAGATCCGTATAGATCATCAAAAGTAGGCCACCCATTAAAATCAACACCCAAAAAGATGTTATAGAATTCACAATCTATAACATCTTTGTCTTCCGCCAATGATATCAACTGGTTAAAATTTTGCCTTTTCAGGTCGGCTTTCAAAATGTGTGACTTTATAATGTTTGG
>JAPKDT010000071.1 GCA_028822475.1 SAR324 cluster bacterium | reverse complement strand
ATAATAATATAAATTAGTTAGGAATATGTCTTATTCACTAAATTACACTCTGCGGATTTCTTTTTTTCAAATCGTATTTTTTGTCTGCAGAAAATAAAGCTATTGTTGATTAAAATTACTTATTGATGATTCCAGCTTTTGCTTGAAAGTGCAAAACGTCTGTGCTATTTATCACCTCATTCTAAATTAACGCTTAGCAGAACATTAATCTCAGCAGATAACAAAAAATGAACATCGGTTCCCTGTTACCGAGACATGCCCGCTATCGTCCGGAACACCTTGCATTTGTAGTTGGCAAGGTGCGTTTAAACTTCTTCGAATTAAATTCACGTGTCAATCGACTGGGAAATGCACTGTTGGATTCCGGAATTCGTAAAGGACAAAAAATGGCGACTGTTCTACCAAATTGTGAAGAGTTGATGTTGCTTTATTGGGCGGCCGCAAAAACAGGAATCGTGATTGTGCCTGGAAGTCCTTTGTTGCAAGCTTCGGGACTGACGACACTGCTCCGCGACTCTGACACTGTGATTGTCTTTGCGGATGCTGAATTTGCTGAGACACTGGATAAAATCAAAAATGAGCTTCCCGCAATTCAAAATAAGCACTGGATTCTGCTAGGAGAAAACAAAACAACTTACGGTTTTAAAACTTATTCTGATTTTATCGAGGAAGCCTCTACGGATGAACCTCCGGATGCACAACTGAGCGATGATGACGTCTACAACATCATGTATTCTAGTGGAACCACAGGAGCGCCAAAAGGGATAGTTCACACGCATTATGTCCGTGCAAACTACTGTACGCACTTTGCTTCAGCCTGGCGCATGACTCCGGAAAGTATTGTGCTGCACGCTGGCGCAATTGTTTTCAACGGTGCGATGCTGGATTTAATGCCGTGGATGTTTTTGGGTGCGACTTATATTCTGCACCATTACTTTGACGCAGGAGCGGTTTTAGCCACAGTTGAAAAAGAAAAAGTGACTCACATGGTTATGGTGCCTGCACAGATTACTGCATTGCTCAATCATCCAGACTTTAAACCTGAAAAATTGCGTTCGCTGGAAATGCTCCAAAATGTCGGCGCACCGTTGTTACTGGAATACAAGCACAAATTAAATGAAGTTTTACCTGGAATATTTTACGAGTTATACGGAGTGACAGAAGGCTTTTTTTCACTTTTGGACCGTGATGATGCGCTGCGTAAAGTAGGATCTGTGGGTGCTGCACCTCCCTTTATTGACATAACAGTTTTACGGAAAAACGGTGAAGATTGTACAGCGGGAGAGATTGGAGAAATTTGCGGACGCGGTCCCATGATGATGAGTGGTTACTACAAGCAGCCCGAATTAACAAAAAAAACAATTGTTAAGGGCTGGCTCCATTCAGGCGATTTAGGATATCTTGATGAAGATGGTTTTTTATTTCTGGTGGACCGTGTTAAAGATATGATCATCAGTGGCGGTGTCAATGTTTTTCCAAAAGATATTGAAGAAGTAATCATTCAGCATCCCGCGGTGGCAGAAGTTTCTGTGTTTGGTGTTCCTGACAAAAAATGGGGGGAAACACCGATTGCGGCAATCATTTTTCATCATGCTCAAAACATCAGTCAAAACGAATTGATAACATGGACCAATGAACGTGTAGACGCAAAATTTCAGCGAATTTCAGCTGTCCAAATTTACGATTCGTTTCCTTGCAATGTCGCGGGGAAGACTCTCAAACGTGAAATGCGCGAGTCTTACATCAATAAATAACTGCTGAAAACACAGACGATGTTACAGACAGTTTTAAAACGGATACAATCCCGGAGCTGATTTTGACTTTCGGTTAGTCTTTTAAGACATTTTTAATTGTACATTCACCTGCTTTTTATGCTATAATTTTGTGCGAAAATACAGCAATAATTTAGTCAAAAACCTGAGCTAAATGGACGAGAACAGATTATTCAATAATTGGGAACGTGCTTTAATTGTTTCCTTACAACTGCCGCATAGATCAAACGCAGAAGTCCAGAGTTCACTGGAAGAAATGTCGTCACTCGCCTATTCCCTCGGTGGAGAAGTGGCAGGACAAATTGTGCAGGCACGCTCACAAATTCATCCTGCATATTTTTTTGGTAAAGGTAAGCTGGATGAGATTAAATTAACGCTTAAAAATGAAGAAGTTGATGCACTACTGGTGGATAATCAGCTCAGTCCTAAACAGACCCAGAATTTAGAGAAAATATTAGAATGTGAGGTGCTGGACCGCACACAGGTGATTCTTGAAATTTTTGCAAAGAATGCCCGTACCCGTGAAGCAAAACTGCAAATCGGTTTAGCGCAAGCTCAATATTTATTGCCACGTTTAGTAGGATTGTGGAAACACCTTGACCGGGAACGCGGCGGAATTGGTGCATCACGTGGTACAGGTGAAAAGCAAATTGAAAAAGACAGACAATTTTTGCGGCAGCGAATAACACGCTTAAAAGCTCAGTTGGAGCGAGTTGAAAAGGAACGTAACACTCAAAAACAGCGACGTTCAAATTGCCTGCGGGTGAGCCTGATCGGTTACACAAATGCAGGAAAATCTACAATAATGAATGCCCTGACAAATTCAGAACAGTTAGTGGAGGATCGCTTATTTGCCACACTTGATTCGACAACACGACTTTTAGAAGAGGATACACGGCCCAAAGTTCTGCTTTCTGATACAGTTGGTTTCATCAGTAATCTTCCTCATGAAGTGGTGGCGGCATTCCGTTCAACTCTCTCAACTGTCAAAGATGCGGATTTACTGCTGCAGATTGTAGACGCGAGTGACAATATCGATGAACATTTGCAAACGACCACAGATGTCTTAGAAGACCTGAATGCGCGCTGTATTCCAATTCTTAAAGTGTTTAATAAAATAGATCGTATTTCTCCTACACGACTGTTAATGTTGGAAAAAATGTATCCAGAGGCGGTTTTTGTGTTTGTTATAAATACTGCAGAATACGGACACGATAACAGCTCAACTTTAGTTGATAAAATAAGAAAAAAGATCCTGCTCTTTTTTGATGAACGCATGAAAACTGTGACAATTCGTCTCGATTATCTGCACTCACAACATTTAGCAAATATTTACGAATGGAGTAGGGTTGATAACATTGATTATCAGGAGGAGGGTATCTTGATGACATTGACCACAATTCCCGGCAATTTGGAAAGACTGCGCCATCAGTTAGGCTCAGGTTTCACAGAAATGAGTTAAACAATTTTAGCAGACTGCTTTTCAACTGCTTAAAGCTAAATTCAACCTGAACCTTATAAAACATAACCTGACTTTAGTGCTGACGAAAATACTCTTTTCAGGCAGCTAAGTCATTCAGCAAAATTTTCACAAAAAGAAATAAATATAAATGCAAAAATTTATTGTGGAGGGAGGTATTTCACTCTCCGGAAGCATCACCCCTTCAGGCAACAAAAACGAAGCGCTGCCGGTACTTGCAGCAACTTTGCTGGCACATGAACCTGTTACAATACACAATGTGCCGGATATTATCGACATTGCTATCATGCGTGATCTGCTTGTCAGTCTTGGAGTAAAAATTCAGCAAATTGATGCACATACTTTTCGATTTGATTCCAGTCATTTGCAGTCAACAGTTCCGGACTCAGGCCAAGCAAAGCGGATCAGAGGCTCTTTTCTGCTGGCCGGACCGCTTCTGGCCCGCAGCAATTCCATAGATCTGCCTGCTCCTGGAGGTGACCGTATCGGTTTAAGACCGGTTCACACTCATCTTCTGGCCCTCGAAAAACTTGGCGCGGAGATTAGTCTAAGTGAGGATGGTCTTTATCAAATGCGTTCTAAAGACTTAACAGGTACAGATATATACCTCGATGAAGCAAGCGTGATGGCAACAGAAAATGCTATCATGGCCGCGGTTACCGCAAAAGGTAAAACCAGTATTTATAACGCAGCCTGTGAACCGCACGTTCAAGGACTCTGTCATTTTCTGGTTATGCTCGGAGCAGCAATCGAAGGTGTCGGCAGTAATTTACTCATCATTGAAGGTGTACCAAAACTGGCAGGAGGAGATTACACAATTCAACCTGATCACACCGAAGTTGGGTCTTTTATAGGATTAGCCGCGGTTACAGGCAGCGAATTACGGATCAAAAACGCAGGTGTCGAATATCTGCGGATGACGCGATTAATGTTTGATAAACTAGGTGTGGAAACTATAGTTGAAGGCAACGATTTGCTGATTCCGAAAAAACAAAAACTCGCTGTTCAAAAAGATACCCCTGGAGGAATACCAAAAATTGACGATGCACCCTGGCCGGGATTTCCCGCGGATTTAACCAGTATCATGACTGTGGTTGCCACCCAATGTACTGGTGCGGTTTTAATTTTTGAAAAAATGTTTGAAAGCCGTTTATTCTGGGTTGATAAGTTAATTGAAATGGGAGCGCAAATAATTCTTTGTGATCCTCATCGGGCAGTTGTTTCCGGTCCATCTCAGCTCAAAGGAGCGCGAGTTTCGTCTCCGGATATTAGAGCAGGCATGGCTTTGTTGATTGCTGCACTTGGTGCAAAAGGTACAACGGAAATCCATAATATTGAACAGATAGACCGTGGATATGAAAAAATTGACCAAAGGCTTAACGCATTGGGAGCTAAAATTCAAAGAGTGAACGAATAACAAGAAGAATGGGAAATAATACTGAATTATCTGCAGAACAGGCAAAAGTGCTGGAGGAGGAGGAACAACTCCTGCTCCTGGTAAAACAAGGTTTGCTGATGCTTGCTGCAGAAGATAAAGAAAGTAATATAAGCAACCAGCAGCTTGAGAACATCATTGAACTGAGAGATTCACTATCGGACACTCTGCCTGAGGATGTACCTGCGGTAATGGCACAAATGGAACGGATGGTTTTACTGCACTCACAGCAGGATTCTCACAATTCTGCGACTGGTTATAATCTAGACACACCTTATTTTGCACACATTCGCTTAAGTGAAAACAATCGGGTGCGTGATCTGCTGATTGGCAATCAGAACTGCTTTTCCACACACTTGCCCTGCCCAATCGTTGACTGGAAAAATGCACCGATCAGTCAAATCTTTTACCGTTACCGTGAAGGTGATGAGTATGTTGAAGATATTGGTGAGAGGGAGCTCGAAGGTGAGTTGATCACGAGGAGGATGTTGTTGATCGAAAATGGTAACTTGATGCGTATAAACTGGCCGGGTGGAGTTCTGGAAGACTTGGCTTCAGCACAAGGTGGAAGTAATAAATGGCATTTGGTCAGTCAAAAAACACCTCGTCTGGAAAGTGGACAGGAAAAAACTCTTGACGAACTTCAAATACCACAAAAATCATCAGCCAATTCAGAAAAAACGACAGACCTCAGTTTTTCCGGTTACAGGGTAGACAAACATCTCCGTCAAATAACCGCACTTGTAGATCCTCAGCAGTTTGAGGTAATTACACATTCTGAATCAGGAATAATTTTGATTCAAGGTGGAGCCGGTTCTGGTAAAACCACAGTCGCCCTGCATAGACTGGCTTATTTGATGACAAAAAAGCCTCAATACTTTAAACCAAAAACTATACTGCCGATAGTTTTCGGACCAGCCTTAGCAAACTATATGTCCAGGGTTCTGCCTGCTTTGGGAGTAAACGGTGTAAGTCCCCGGACTTATCATAAATGGGTCTCAGGACTTAGACAACGTGCTCTGCCAGAACTGCCTGGAAAATATGCCGAAAATACTCCAATGGATGTTATTGAACTGAAACGTCATCCATTATGGTTGAAATACTACCTTGAAGAAATAAAGAAACGCACATTAAAGTTCAGGGAATTGTTTGAAGTAAAACTTGCTAAAGTGGATGGACTGGAATTATTGCTTGAGGCATGGGACAGTTTGACAGGACTGCCTTTGATTCCACGTCTGTTGCGTCTGGTACGCTGGTCAAGAGCAGAAGTTAAAATCAATAATGTGCTGAAACTTGACAGTGCCAGAATGGAAAAACAACTTTATAATGTGCTGGAACATGCTTTTCCAGAGTTGTTTGAAGAACCGCATTTGTTAACTTCCCAAATATGGAATGATTGTCTTGTCAGTCAAGAATTACTGCTTGAAACAGTGGGACGGCTTGCTCCAGGAGAATTTAGTGAAACTCAACTCACAAGTGCCTGGACTTGGGCGGTTAGACAGTATCAGAAACGTATGGAAGCAGGTGAAGTTATAGAATCAGATCGGGTTTCTCTGGCTGAACAAGTGGAAGGTTACGGCGGTAACGATCTGAATTTTGCAGATGAAAAATCATTACTCGATGAAGAAGATGATTCACTTTTGCTGATACTTTATCAACTGCTCATGGGACCTCTAAGGCGTAAAAACGGTAAAGTTTTGAGCTATACTCATTTGATGCTCGATGAAGCTCAGGATTTTGGGGCGCTTGAGTTTCAGTTGCTAGTAAGTTTAACACCTGAAAATCATCCCAGTGTTACATTAGCGGGAGATTTGGATCAACGTATAATGCTCGGACGGAAACATGAAACATGGGAAGAATCTCTCGCGCATTTGACACTGCCGAACGGTTCAAAACCTGATGTAACTGCCTTAGCGCCTTTACAGATTGGTTACCGTTCAACCAGTGAAATAATGACTGCAGCGAAAACAGTCATAGGTGAACATAGCGTAAATACTGTTTGGGACTCAACGCGTCACGGTGCCCCGGTTGAAGTTTTTCGTTTCCGGGAACGCGGTGCGATGGTAGCATTTCTTGCTGATACATTGGAGGATTTATCTGTCCGTGAACCGCTTGCCAGTGTCGCGGTTTTGACACGTACTCGCGACACAGCCCAGGTGCTTTATGAAGGCTTACAAAGAACCGATCTTGCTAATCTGCGTTTCATCAACGATCAGGAATTTTCATTCACTCCAGGAATTGATGTGACAGATATTTCACAGACTAAAGGTTTGGAATTTGATACAGTTATCATTGCAGACGCGGATGCTTCTACATACGGTCCTGATATTCGTTCTCGACAATTGTTGTATGTAGGTTTGACGAGAGCAGCTCATCAACTATGGCTGCTGCATTGCGGGAATCCATCCAAGCTGATTTCTGGTATAGTGGAATAATCACATTTAAATTGATTAATAATTGTAGAGATATTTAATGCAGCCGATTATAAACAGCCAGATAAGTAATTTAAAAGAATCTGCAACTCTCTTCATCAATCAGCTTGCACTTAAATTACGTAGTGAAGGACAAGATATTTGTCACCTCGGTTTTGGTGAATCACCGTTTCCTGTCCCGGAACCAATGCAGGCTGCATTGAGAGAGAACGCCTGGCGCAAACAGTATATTTCTGGATTAGGATTGGCGGAATTACGACAAGCTGTAGCAGTTTTTTGTAAAAACGAATTCGGTTACAACTACTCTTTTGAAAACATCTTCATCGGCCCCGGAAGTAAAGAGCTAATATTCCAACTCGTTTATCTGTTAGAAGGACCGCTCATTGTACCTGCTCCAAGTTGGGTCAGTTACGGACCTCAGGCAAAGATACGCTCAAAAACATTCATTACAATTACTACAGACATCAAAAACGGTTATCGTTTACAGGCGGAAGAATTAGACAAAACGTGTTCTGGACTGGAAAGTCCGCAAAAAATTCTGATTCTTAATAATCCTAGTAATCCTACAGGAAGTGTTCATACTCCAGATGAATTAAGAGCATTGGCAGAAGTTTGCCGGAAACATGGAGTTATTGTTATTTCGGATGAAATTTATGCCCTGACAAATTTTGGTGAAATTCCGTTTGAGGGCATTGCCAGGTATTATCCTGAAGGAACGATAACCACCAGTGGTGTTTCAAAAGCATTTTCCGCAGGAGGTTGGCGACTTGGTTTTGCAATGATTCCGGATGAGTTGAGTGAAATTAAACGGCCGCTTTCGGCATTTGTAAGTGAAACTTTCAGCTGCGTTAGTGCACCGATTCAGTACGCGGTGTTGCCTGGATTTAAAAATTATGAGTCAGTTAGAAAGCATGTAGAACTCTGCAGTGCTATACATGGAGCAGCAGGAAAATTTTTGCAGCAAAGATTTGTAGAAATCGGCTTGAATTGTCCTGAACCTCAAGGAGCCTTTTATCTGTTTCCAGATTTTGAAAATTTTAAGGATATGCTTTCTTCAAGAGGGATAAGCAGCAGTCAAGAGTTGAGCAAAAGAATTTTGGAAGAAACTGGAGTAGCATTACTTCCGGGAGCAGATTTTTATATGCCGGATGATTTTTTAGGGGTACGTGTCGCAAGTGTTGATTATGATGGAGCACAACTGATGCAGAATTTTCCTCAGAGTGGAAAAGCAAGTCCGGAAATGTACACGAGTCTCTTTCCAAAATTAGCGGATGCATGTGAGCGTCTTGAAAAGTGGCTTCAGTGAACTTGCACCGGCTTAAAACAAAATAATAAATCTACTCGTCTGCATAATAATATAGAAAAAAGGTTCAAGGATGAAACTTGTTAAAGGATATTTAGGTCCGGATTTACAACTGGAAGGCAGTCTTTCAAGCAAAGACAGTATCCGGATTGATGGAAGTTATGTAGGCAGTATTACCAGTAAACATACGGTAATCGTAGGTGCATTAGGTAAAGTTAAAGGTCAGATTGTCGCACCCGTGATTCGGGTTGACGGTATGGTGGAAGGTGATTTAAACGCTACAAAACTGGTGGAAATTATGGGCAATGCGAAAGTCAAGGGAAACATCATTACACCGCTCGGTCGGCTTGAAATGAAAATAGGTAGTGAATTTGTCGGCAAATTCATTAAGAAATCCACAGTCTAATTTATAAATTCAATAATTTGCGTTTTTAAAAGTTTACTTAGGCGGTCATCTTTGTCATGCCTGAACTTTTCTTGTTAGTGGCGTTTAGGACGGTTTTTGGTTCAGCAGCAAGAACCGGTTTTTCATTAACTTTCGGAATGTCTAAAATATTGATCCGAGTTGGTATCGCTGAAACGGGAGTCTGTGCTGACTGTGCAGTGTAGGTTTGCGCAGCAGGTTTACTGTCTGTTCGCATTAAATCCGCGAATTTCGGCTGGCGGAGCAACTTAAGCAATGCCGGTGTTTTACTTTGATCCCTGATTTCATTCTTGATCAACTCAGGCAACTCATCCACATTTTTCAATTCCAGTTCAACTGCCTCAGGAAGTTTTAACAGCATTTGACTGTCTGCTTCACTCATTGCATCAAGCTGTTTTTTAACCGCCCCCACAAAACCTTCAATTGCTGCATCCGGCAACTTTTCCTGGATCAGCAGGTTTTCTATTCTTGAGAGAACTTTTAGATACTGTGAAGTCTCGTTGCGTTCCGCGCCATTTGCGTCAACAAGTTTTTCAGTCGTTTTTATGCCTTGAGCTTTGGAACTTGTGACAGTGTGGTTTTCTTTATTCTGGATCTGTCGCTCCAGGCCAGTTTGTTTGTCTGGAATAGTTTTAGCAGTAACCTGCATAATTTACGAAGAATGATGGGTAAAACTAGATAAATTGTCATGATTAATCAACCAGCATTCAG
>JAPKDT010000001.1 GCA_028822475.1 SAR324 cluster bacterium | reverse complement strand
TCAACTGCAAAAGAATTCAAACCCTAAATCACTAAAACATGCAACACTTTTGATAATGCATTATTATTGATTTAATCACAAGTTTCATGCTATTTTTTACATCTTATATTTTGCAAACAAACAATGACAATCGTGCTTAGACCAAATATAAATTAATTTTTCAAGCCGCTAATGGCTTCACCGAAAGTTATTACAAAGGGGAAAATGACAGACAAAAAAAATCTCAGCGAGCAGGAATGGAAAGAAATACTGACAGAGGAACAATTTGAGATCTGCAGAAAAAAAGGAACCGAACTGCCTTTCAGCGGAAAGTATCTTGATACTAAAACAAAAGGCACATACAAGTGTTTGTGTTGTGGAAATGATTTGTTCCTGTCAGAAACCAAATTTGATTCAAGTTGCGGATGGCCGAGTTTTTCTGAATCACTTGGTGATGAAAATATAAGAAAGCAGGAAGACCTGAGCCTTTCAAGACAAAGGACAGAAGTACTATGCAGGCATTGTGACTCACATTTAGGACATGTTTTTGAAGATGGTCCCACACCGACAGGTTTGCGTTATTGCATCAATTCCGTCTCGATTGTGCTGGAAGAGGACGATGAATCTTGATCTGAAGCTCTTTTCCTGTCAGAATAACTGGAATCGAAAAATTATTTAATCGAGTCATTAGCTATTATGAAAATTTGTTCTGATGTGGATGGAGTAATACTGAATTATATTCAAGGATTTATCGATTTCACGCAAAGAGAAAAAATCCCCTACACCCATGATCCAGAAATTTATGGAGTCATCCGAAATTTCCCCGATGATGTCGAGATGCGTGATCAGTTCCATGGAGGTGATGATCTGCGCCAACTAAATTATTTTGATGATTCGTTGAAAATTCTCAATAAGCTGGCCTCTCAGCATGAACTGCATCTCGTAACTGCTCTTGAACCTGAGCAAACACAAAAACGTACAGACAACTTAAAAGAGCTGAATTACGCTTCTCTGCAATGTGTGGGAGATTTACATAAAGAGCAGATTATTGTTGAGGAAGTCCAACCGGATGTAATGCTTGAGGACCGTCCAGAACTTATAAAAGCCTTTTATAATGCGGGTATTCATGTTCTATATCCTGACTGGCACCTTTACACCAAAGGGATGGACCGCTTTGCAACCCCTTTTTCAAACTGGCTGGAAATTCCGGAATTGCTGCAAGACTTTTCAAAAATAAACTGATGTTTTCTGCTGATAGTTCGATTATGCTAAACCAGTAATAAACCCGAAATCTTGTTATTTCGAGCAAAACGGTAAATCTTACATTTGCTAAACATGCATATCATTAATATTTCCTGCTTGCTAGGAAAACCATCAACCATAACAAATAATTTATGACTGATACATATTCCATCTATTTTGCGGGTGATTTATTTAATCATAAAGATTTAATCGGTAACCTGCTTTTGTCAGAGGCTATCGAAAAAGAGTCTTCCGGACGTTACCGTTGCGTGGTACCACAGCATCTGGAGCAAAGTACAAACCGCTCCATTGATATCCGCAACAACGATTTGAGTGAGGTTATTAAAGCAGATTTGATCCTGCTTAATTTTGATGGAACTGAGCTTGATTCAGGAACAGTTATCGAATTTTTGTTTGCCAAAGCGCTCGATATTCCGGCAGTAATTTTGCGCTCTGATTTCCGTGCGGCAGGTGACCAGGAAAGGGGCGACCCGTGGAACCTGATGTGTTCCGGATATCCTCGTACCCGTACTGTTTCACTGAACGCTATGTCATGGTACCAGGATGCGTGGAACAAAGGCGGTGGAACTTCGGCGATTCTGGAACGCTTTTACGGAAAGTTGTCAAAAAAGATTAACTCTGAGTTAGATCTGGTTCTCAAGGAACCATCGCTTTTTGACAATGAACAAATGCTATCCAATGTTTATGAGTGGGCATTACGTTTTCCAGGTAAAGGTTTTACCGATTTATTCAGTGAAGAGGAACTCAGGAATTTGCTGCTCTCAAAACAAAATAAAGGCTCAGTTTTAATTTAATCTTTAATCATTTATGGAATTTGAACCTGTAATCGGTTTAGAGATTCATCTCCAGTTGGCAACCGCTTCCAAAATTTTTTGCAGTTGTTCGACAGAATTCGGTAAACCGCCGAACGCAAATACTTGTCCAGTTTGTCTGGGACTGCCTGGAGCCTTACCTGTTTTGAATTGTAAAGTTCCTGAATTTGCTGCTCAACTTGGAATTGCATTAAATTGTGAGATCCGTCTGGAATCCCAATTCGCACGTAAGAATTATTTCTATCCTGACCTTCCAAAAGCATATCAGATATCACAATTTGACAGACCGATTTGCGAAAACGGCTGGCTGGATATTGAAACTGAATCCAGGGGGAAAAGTAGGATCGGCATCACACGAATACACATGGAAGAGGATGCTGGCAAACTGGTTCATGCAGAAGGCAGCGCTGATAGTTTAGTCGACTTGAGCCGTGCAGGAGTACCTTTACTGGAAATTGTGAGTGAACCTGACGTGCGTTCTGCAGAAGAGGCAAAAGTCTACATGGAAAAAATCCACGCGATTGCCACCACAATCGGTGTTTCAGACGGTGACATGGAAAAAGGACATTTACGTTGTGACGCAAATGTATCCCTGCGACCACTCGGACAAAAGGAATTTGGTACTCGAACAGAAACCAAAAACCTGAATTCATTCCGTTTCGTCAAGCAAGCAATTACTTATGAAATGCAGCGTCAGCGTGAGGAAATTTTAGATGGAAAAACGATAACTCAGGAAACAAGACTCTGGGACACCGACCGTAAAGTCACCTTCAGCATGCGTTCCAAAGAAGAAGCAGATGAGTATCGCTACTTCCCGGATCCGGATTTGCCGCTGGTGCGTCTGTCTCTGGAAATGGTTGAAGCCTTTCGTGAAAATCTTCCGGAACTACCTGAGGCAAAACAGCAGCGCTTTATTGAAGAACACGGATTAAGCGCTTATGATGCGGAAGTGCTTTCTGCTGGCAAGGAAATTTCAGCATATTTTGAGAAAATACTCAGCTACGGAGCTTCACCCAAAATCGCCTGTAACTGGGTGATTGGAGAGTTGACACGTGTAATGAATGAGTCCGGAAAATCGCTTGATGAAATAAAGCTCTCTCCGGAACATCTCGCGGATTTGACTAAATTCATTGAAAGCGGTGAAATCAGTCATAAAATTGCAAAAACAATTTTTGAAGAAATGCTGAGTTCAGCAAAAACTCCTGCTCAGATAATTGAGGAAAAAGGGTTGAAGCAGGTATCAGATGCAGGAGAACTGGGTCGGATTGCTGACGAACTGCTTGCCGCAAATCCGCAACAGGTTGAACAATATCGTACAGGAAAAACGAAAGTGATTGGTTTCTTTGTAGGTCAGATGATGAAACAAACACGTGGAAAAGGCAACCCTGCTGTAATCAACAGCCTATTAAAAGAAAAGCTGGATGGGTAGCATGAAAAAAATAATTCTCTATCTGGAATGGGGTTCAATTTTAGGTCTGATCTGTTGCGGGCTTTGGGTTTTTTTGAAACTGCCCATAGAAACCAGTCAGGGGTTTCCGCAAAAAATAATGTACCTTCATGTGCCTTCAGTGATTACCACATACTTGGCGTTTTTTGTTGTCTTCGTCTACAGCATCGCCTACCTTTGGAAACGTGAATTAATGTTTGATCAAATCGCAAAAGCCTCTGCGGAAGTCGGACTGGTTTTTTGCGCGCTTGTGTTGATAACAGGAGCAATTTGGGGACGAACGACCTGGGGAACCTACTGGGTTTGGGACGCACGACTGACAACAACGCTGTTGTTGTTTCTAATCTTCATGGGTTATTTCCTGCTAAGGATGTCTGTCAATGACAGAGATAAAGAAGCGCGACTGGCTTCTGTTTTAGGTATCATCGGTTTCCTCGATATTCCCATCATTCACAAATCAGTAGAGTGGTGGAGGACTTTGCATCAACCGTCCACTCTTTTTAAAGTCGATTCCGGAGAAGCAAAGCCGTCGATGCCGCCGGAACTGCTTTACCCCCTCCTGGCTTCAACTTTAGTGATGCTGGCATTCTATCTTTACCTGCTGCTCCTGCGTTACCAAACTGAAAAACGGACGGACAGACTCAACCAACTTCTTGCTGAAACACAGGTTTAAATGCTTATCGGATTAGAATACGTAATTGCTGCTTACGGTATTTGGCTGATTACTTTTGTTGTTTACATTATTTTGACTAAACGTCGTTTAAAAACAACCAGCCATGCAGTTGCCGCACTTGAAGAACGATTCTCCGGAACATCCGCAGCTACTCAGAACGGGAATAATATATGAAAACAAGAACTAAATTTGTAATCGGCGGAGCAGTGATCCTTGCAGTAATAATAGCCTTGTCCGTGCAGGGTTTGCAGGAAATGACCGTTTTCTTCTATACTCCCCAAGAAGTACTGGCCAGTCCAAGCAAGTTTGAAGACAAGACAATCCGTATCGGAGCACTCGTGCAAAAAGGTAGTGTTGAATGGAACGCAAAAGCCATTCAGCTTTCTTTCAACATTACTGAAGACGGAAATGAGTTCATCCCTGTGTTATATGACGGAGTCAAACCGGATTTGTTCCGTGAAGGTCAAGGTGTCGTTGTTGAAGGAAAAATGAAAGGTCCACGCTTTGAAGCGAATCAGTTGCTGGTAAAGCACAGTGAAGAATATACAGTTGAAACTGAACACAAGAAAAACAAAGAAGATTATTACAAATCAATTCAGGCACAATAAACAAGGAATCAAGGAACTGGTACAGAAGTCTAGAATTCCTGAACTCAGTTTATGAAACCTCTCTCCTGAGACCTACCGCCAAATGCCATCGCGTTTCCAGAAATTACGGAAAAACTACAAAGAGTTAATCGACACTGATCCTAATTTCCGTAACAGGATGCTCGTGGTAGTCGTACTATTGCTGTTGCTGATTGTGCTGGTCATGTTCAGCATGCGTCAAGGCTTTTCCGTTTTAGAGCAAACCGGCTCACAGTTGATGGTTTTTATCGCTATCAACGTCAATATCGTCCTGCTCGCAATCGTTTTCTATATGATTGCTCGCAACCTCCTCAAACTCTCATATGAACGGCGGAGGCACGTTCTGGGCGTCAATCTCAAAACAAAACTCATCACTTCCTTTATCGTACTTTCTTTACCGGCAATGGGCTTTCACCTCTTTGCAAGTTTCTTCATTGCCACAAATCTTGAATCATGGCTCAAAGGTCAACAGGAGTCAATGATCCACAGCGCGCAAAACGTTTCCGAAGCTTACCATAATAATCTACGCAAAACTATGGAACTCCAGAATTTGATCTGGGAAAGCCATTTGAAAAAAAACGTGGGAGAATTCAGCAAAGTGACGCAATTAAATAAAATAGCAGCGGATGTGACACTTTATTCTGAAGACCAGGAGTTACTGCAGCAATGGTTACAAAACCCGATTTCACAAGTCTACTGGACCAGTCCTTCCTTTAAAGACTGGTATCAAATAAAATCCAAAGCACAGTCCTGGTTCACAGAAGAGCTGGATGACCAACTCCTTTACCGTCACATCCGGCCTGTCAGGATTGAAGATAAACAATATTATTTAGAAGTCTTTTTCCCTGCCACGCCTCATATTTCCGGGGCAATCAACGAGATCATCGCACAAGATCAAAACACCCAGTTTTTGACAGAATCTGAGGATTTAGTGCGTGGATATTTTTTAATTATTTTTCTGTTGATGACTCTCTTCATTATTTTTGTTGCCACCTGGTTAGCCTTTTATCTGGCACGAGGTTTTGTACAGCCCATTGAAGATCTGGCTCTTGCCACTCAACGCGTATCAGAAGGCGAATTAGGTTTCCAGGTGGAACTTCGTGGTCCTCTGGATAAAGACTTTGCCCTGCTCATGCAGTCCTTTAATTCAATGAGCCGTGACCTGCTTGAACATCAGATTGCGCTGAATAAAACAACAAAAAATCTGCAGGAAAGCCATCAGACTCTGCAAAGCCAAATACGTTTTGTAGAACTTGTGCTAGAAAATATTACCACTGGTGTAATGTCACTTGATATGGACGGACATATCGAAATTTTGAACCACTCCGCTAAACAAATGCTGCAGCTGAAATCCACTACAGAAGGCAGCAAACACTACCGGGAGGTGCTGGAAAAAGAATCTCTGCAAATGTTTGAAGAAATGGTCCAACAAATTGAAACTGAAAAAGAACGTTCCATTTCCCGTAACCTGATTGTTCACAAAAAAGAAGGTCCTGTACAAGTCTCAGCAACACTTCTTCTGCTTCAAAACAGTGAGGGACAGCCCGCAGGTATGGTCTGTGTTTATAACAACATCACAGAAATCCAACGGCTTCAACGTGCAAGAGCCTGGCGTGAAGTTGCCCGGCGTATTGCCCATGAAATAAAAAATCCTCTCACACCTATTCAACTTTCTGCAGAACGTATCCATCGTAAATATGCAGCGGAAGTTTCTGATAATGCTGCTTTAAAGCAGTCAACTCAAACTATCATCAATGAAGTTCAACAACTAAAACGGATGGTCAGTGAATTTTCAAACTTTGCCAAAATTCCAGAATCAAATCCACAGTTGAATGATCTCAACGAGATTATAAAAGAAGCTCTCCAGCTTTATCACGAAAATATGCCTTCCAGAATTTCACTGAGCACTGATTTTAGCGAAGCTCTGCCTCAACTGCCTCTGGACGCAGAGCAAATCCGACGTGTTATAATTAATCTGGTTGACAATGCCATCAGTTCAATTGAGAAAAAAGGAACGCTTTCACGTATCTTTCGTCAAGGCGAAATTATTGTCCGTACCAGACACGTTCCGGATTTGAACATTATTTTTATCGATGTAGAAGATAACGGAACAGGGATTTCCGCGGAAATTTCCGACCAGCTTTTTGAACCATACACGACTACCAAAGAACATGGGACAGGGCTTGGTTTGACCATCGTCAGTCAAACTATTTCAGATCATAACGGTTTTACACGTTTCCGGAATCTTGATTCAGGAGGTGCTTGCTTTACGATTGAACTTCCTGTCACCTGAAAAACGCAGATTAGAGATGTATAATTTCCAGCAAGTTCTTCGAATTCAAACCCAGGGCAAGGGTCTTCAGGAAATCACACATGAAGTACAGCAAGTTGTACAAGCCTCTAAAATTACTTGCGGACTTTGTAATTTGTTCGTCCGTCATACTTCAGCAAGTCTCGTTATTCAGGAAAACGCTGATCCGGATGTTCAACGGGATCTGGAATATTTTTTCGGAAAGCTGGTTCCTGAAAACGATTTAGGATATACTCACACCATGGAAGGTCCGGATGATATGCCGTCCCACATCCGGAGCGCGTTGACCTGTACATCTGAGCAGATTCCTCTTAGCGGAGGTCAGTTGCTTTTGGGCACCTGGCAGGGGATTTTTCTCTGGGAACACCGCTCAAGTGGAAGTCTCAGAAACATTGTTGTGCATATTTCCGGAGACTGAATCTTTAAATTAACTTGTGAAAAATTTCCTGCTGCACTAAAGTTCAACTATTTTTTTAACTGAAAACCAACTCTAAAAAAAGAAACCTGATTTATACATGCAAACAAAATTTATCTTTATCACCGGCGGTGTAGTCTCCGGACTTGGAAAAGGAATTGCCGCTGCTTCTATAGGAGCACTACTGGAATCAAGAGGTCTGACAATCAGCCTGATGAAGTTGGATCCATACATAAATGTGGATGCAGGAACCATGAATCCTTTTCAGCACGGTGAAGTTTTTGTCACCGTGGACGGTGCAGAAACTGATCTTGATTTAGGACATTATGAACGTTACACCAACGCGGTACTGACACGAAGACATAACCGTACCACCGGTCAAATATATGATGCTGTTATCCGTAAAGAACGTGCTGGTGATTATTTAGGTGCCACCGTGCAGGTCATTCCGCATGTGATTGATGAAATCAAAAATACAATTTCAGATGCCGCCAGATTAGCAGACACTGACGAGAATTCCGGAACAGCGAAAAACGCGGATATTTGTATTGTTGAAATAGGCGGAACAGTAGGTGATATTGAGTCATTGCCTTTCCTCGAAGCAATTCGCCAATACAGGCATGATCACGGTAAAGAAAATACTTTGTTTGTTCATTTGACTTTAATCGTCAAGACAACAGAAATGAAAACCAAACCCACCCAGCACAGTGTGGGTAAGCTCAGGGAAATCGGAATTCAACCTGACATCCTCATCTGCCGTACCTCAGAAATGCTTCCCGATAAAGTACGCAGCAAAATTTCCCTGTTTACCAATGTGCCGGAAAATTCTGTGGTGAACGGTCTTGACGTAGAATCGGTTTATGAAGCGCCGCTGATGTTTCATCAGCAGGAACTGGATAACACAATCATGAGTTACCTGCAGATGTGGACAGGTAGTCCAAAACTGCAGCCTTGGATTGATTTGATTGAAAATTATAAAAATCCGCATGATAAGGTGGATATTGCTTTTGTCGGTAAATATGTCGCAAATCGAGATTCGTATGAAAGCATCAACGAAGCACTTTTGCATGGAGGAATTGCAAACCGGCTGAAAGTCCAACTGCACTATATTGATTCAGAATTGTTGACTGAGGAAAACGCAGTTGTGCAATTGGAAAATATGGATGGTATTTTGGTTGCTCCTGGCTTTGGTGAACGGGGAACTGAAGGAAAAATTGCTGCTATCAAAATTGCACGTACACAGCAGTTACCGTTTTTTGGAATTTGCCTCGGTATGCAGATGGCGATCATAGAGTTTGCCCGGAATGTTGTTGGAATTGAAGGTGCTAATTCCGGCGAAAACCGGCCTGATCATCCAGAAAACGTGATTGACCTGATGCCTGAACAATCTGGACACGAAAAAACCGGCGGAACTATGCGTCTGGGTAGCCAAACTACAGTCCTGAAAGAAAGCAGCCTGATTGCGAAAATATATAATAAAACAACTATTTCTGAACGTCACCGGCATCGTTATGAAGTGATGAACGAATTTGTTCCAAAGTTTGAAGAAGCAGGACTCAGCATTTCCGGAAAACATCCTGAAAGGGATTTAGTTGAAACGATAGAACTGCCTGAACATCCATGGTTTATCGGCTGTCAGTATCATCCGGAACTGCAGTCAAAACCACTAAAGCCGCATCCGCTTTTTTCTTCTTTTATAGAAGCGGCTTATGTAAAACGGCAGGCACGTCTCGGCCTCCTACCAACTTAAGATGAAACAACTGACTCTTCACATGTCTAAGCGGATAAGCTTTAAAATAATTAGCGCAGTTTTGCTTCTTCTCTGTTTTGCGGTAGCAGAACCGGTATGGAATAAGAGTCGAGTTAGCTTTGCTTCTCCTGCCAACTCTTTCAAAATCACCCGCAATACCCTCGATCACCTCCAGAGGGAAGGTTTCACCAAATCACTCACCGCGATGTTTGTCCCAATGCTGGACAAAATATATGAGAACCGCAAAGATTTTTTCGAGGCATTCCCGATATTTCTGGGACCAAAACAACGAGAAACTCTTTTACGTTATGCTTCAACTGAGCAAATGAAAATTCAAGCTGATGAATTCAGCAGTGATCTTAATGAAAACGCTGCCGTCTTTCGGGGTAATGTCAAAGGATTTATTCCGCGGGAAAATATAGAGTTAACTACTGCAAAACTCCGTCTCGTTTCTGGAACAAACAATGATTTCGAAAAATTGATCGGCGAAGGTGGAGTTCAGGTCAAACAATGGGATCGGGAAGTGCGGTCAGATTATGCGGTTTATACACAGGTTGATCTCGAAAAGACTGAAACCGTTGCCGGTTCTACTGCTGCGAAAAAGATACGGGCGCCACAGCAAACTATGGAACTCAAGGGAAATGTCTTAATGAAAGCCACGCAGGGCACTGTACGCAGTGATACTGTACTTTTGGATCTACTGCGTCAGCATGCGACTTTGGAAGGTCAGGATACCAGTAAAGAAGGTCGTATCCGTGTTGAAGCAAACCTGAGTGAGCTTGAAACAAATCGTGAAAATCCAGATCCTGCAGCGAAGGGCCAGGAAACAGACGACGAAACACAACCAATTTCTGAACCGCGTAAAGTGATTTTACTTGCGTCACGTGCAGTACTTGATAACTTCAAACAGCAGGCAATGTTTGAAGGTGATGTGGAAATGGAGCGTTCACCGGACAATCTCTATATTCACGCTGGAAAAATCACTTTACGGCTCGGTGAGTCTCAGGAGTTACAATCCATCCAGGCGGAACAGGAAGTTTGTTTTGAACAACCGGGACGTGTTGCCAAAGCAAACCGGGCCAGCTTTGATGAAATTTCCCAAACCATTTTGCTTGAAGGCAGTGCGGAAGTTCAATCCGGAAAATTTCACCTCCAGGGAACCACAATCAATTTGTACCTTGATGTTAATAAAGGCGTCGCTCAAGGCGCCAACAAAACTCCTATCCAAATGACAATCCTCGGAGCGAAATCTCCTTCCATCTTTAAATGCAGATAGATGAAAGTTGCTACCTCCGCGGCAGCGCAGCAGCAAAGCAAAAAAATAAATAAAAGGCCACAATTAGCACTCGACGTGGCTTTTAAAACCGGCAGTTCCGGAATTCAAGTCTATGTGGAACGTCCGGGACATGGCGATAAATCCAAAGACGGCAGCCACATCAAAGTCCACTATGAAGGCTGGCTGGAAAAGGACTTTACCATGTTTGACAGTAGCCGAGCCAAGCGGCGTCCTTTTGAGTTTGATCTAGGAAAGGGCAGTGTAATTGACGGCTGGGACATTGCTCTCAAAGATGTGAGGGAAGGTACGAAGTTGCAAATCAAAATTCCCGCCAGACTCGCCTATGGTAGCCCGGGTGCTTCCTCAATGGGTATACCGCCGAACGCTAATTTGATCTTCAAAGTCGAAGTGCTAAAAGTCACTTAAGCGAACTCAGCTCTACTCAAGGCAAAATAAGCAGTTCATTCTCCGTATAATCTCTTTTCTCACTGATTGCGCCAGACCTGTGTACGACGTTTTAGATAACGTGAAAGCAGTCCATGCATTATCCTGAAACAGGCGGAAGTGTAAACAATCATCAAAGCCATTGCCGCTGCGGGCGCGATGTCTCCCGCGTCATCCATGTTCAGCACAGCTACAGAGGCCAGCATTGTTTCCGGAGAATAGAGGAACACCACTGCGGAAACCGTAGTCATTGCGTTTAAAAATAAATAACTCGCCACATCCAGCAGAGTCGGAAGACAAACGGGGAGAGTAACTTTTCTAAAGGTGCGCCAGACCGGTGTTTTCAAAGAGAGTGCTACTGCTTCAAATTCTGGGTCAAGTTGCTTGAGTGCCGTGAGACAGGTAAGGTGACTGACTGTATAAAAGTGAACAATTGTGCAAATTACCAGGATTCCCATTGTGCCGTAAAGGAAACCCAGTGGATTGTCCGGATGATTGAAAAAGAAAATATAGGCGATGCCCAAAACCAGTCCCGGAACTGCAAGCGGTAACATTGCGCCAAGATGTAAAATGGTACGCAGCCAGATGATGCCGCGTGCTTTTTCAACCAGGTAACTGCCTAAAAATATCAGTCCAGAACCAAAGACCGCACAATAAATTGCCAGTCTAATTGAGTTATAATACGCTTCCCAACCTCCTCCATCCATCAAATCAAAGTCATAATTCTTCAGAGTAAGGGATAGATTGTAGGGCCAGAACGTGACAAAAGAAGCGTAGGCTGCCATCGCCAGCATGGCAATGAAAATGAATGCGATAATTGCGCAAAACACAAAAAGCAACCAGTCACGCAGTGGATCTGCTTTTGGCTGAAAAGGCACAGCACGTGCCGAAAGCAAAGCGACTTGTTTACGCTGTACCCAGCGATCTGCAATAAAAGCAACTACGGCGGGCAGGAGCAAAACCAGCGAAACGACCGCGCCCATTTCAAAATTTTGCTGTCCGACAACCTGTTTGTAAACGTCCGTCGCAAGTACATTGAAACGTCCGCCGATTACTTTAGGAACACCAAAATCTGTGATGACAAGTGTGAAGACGATGAATCCTGTACTGAGAATTCCGTACTTTGCGCCGGGAAGCGTGACCGTCCAGAACACACGCCATTTAGGTGTACGTAAAGCTTCGGCTGCTTCGTAAAGTCGGGCATCCGCGGTGGAGAGTGCCGTGACTAAAATCATCAGCGCATGTGGGAAAACCCAGAAACACGAAGCCATGATGACGCCGATGGGTCCGTAGATAGAAGCACCGAACAACCACGATTTGAGTACCCCTTGATTTCCAAACCAGTAAATTAACGAAATTGCCGCCAGTAAGGACGGTGCAAGAATCGGTATCAGTGCAATTCCACGAAAGAGACCGCGCAGCGGCATTTTTGTCCGAGTCAGTGCATACGCGTAAACGAAGGCCAGCACCAACACAATAAAAGCCACAGAAATGGCTACTCCAATGCTGTTGGTGATCGAAGTGAAAAGAGCCGGTGTTTCAAAATATTCACGAAAATTCTGTAGACCGACAAATTCGCCGTCATTGTCTTCAAAACTTTTGGAAAGCAAAGTATAAAGCGGAAAAACAACTGCAACCACCAGCAAAGTAATTAGCAAGACCAGTCCGGAACGAAGCACAATATCATCACGGCTGACCCGGATTCTCACTGCGGAAGCTCCGCTGACGGAAGTTGTGGAAACAGGAAATGCGGCAGCGCTACTCATGAGCTTTCTGGAAAAATACGCAGATTACGGGAGGGAAATTCAGCGGTTAGTCTTGAGTTCTGAGTCACCTTGAGTTCATGAACTTGCTGGGTTGAAAGGTCCGCTTTTAATTTTCCAAAACCTTCAGGACCTGACAAAATGAGCCGGCAAAAAGAGCCCAGAAATTCTACGGATTCAACTTGCAGCAAAAATGAATTTTCTCTCAAAGCTTGATCCGAAGCAGAATCAGCACTGCACAAAATATCTTCCGGACGTACCGTCAGACGAACTTTACGGCCTACCTGAATGTTTGTGGTTTCGCAGTTAATGGAATTCTCTCCAATACGCACAGTTCCGGAGGAGGTGATTTCTCCCTGCATAAAATTCATCACGCCGATAAAATCCGCCACAAAAGGCGAAGCCGGAGTACCGTAAATTTCTTCCGGAGTACCTACCTGTTCGATGCGTCCGTGATTCATTACCACAATGCGGTCCGCCATCGAAAGCGCTTCTTCCTGATCGTGCGTTACGAGAATCGTGGTCACACCAAGCCGTTCATGCAGAGCACGGATTTCCTGACGCAGAGCCGCGCGAACACGCGCGTCAAGTGCGCTTAAGGGTTCATCGAGCAGCAACAACCCCGGCGAAGTGGCCAGCGCACGAGATAGAGCTACACGTTGTTGTTCGCCTCCTGAAAGCTGCGCAGGATATTTTTCTGTTTGCTCAGGCAAACCGACGAGTTGCAGTAATTCTGTAACACGTTTCCGGATTTCCGCTTTTGGCAGACGCTGATTTTCCAAACCATAAGCTACATTCTGGAAAACTGTCAGGTTTGGAAAAAGAGCATACGATTGAAAAACAATACCGAAATCACGTTCAGAGGGCGGTAGATTGGAAATGTCTTTTTCGCCCTGAGTGATGCTTCCGGAAGATTGCGGATCCAGTCCGGCGATAGCTCGCAACAGGGTGGTTTTTCCGCATCCGGATGGGCCAAGAAAACAGATGAATTCACCGCTGAAGATTTCCAGAGAAAGTTGACGCACTGCCACAAACCCACCAAAATGTTTGGTGAGATTTTCGATATGAAGGTAAGCTTGTTTTGATTCAGGCATATTCAGAACTCCGGACCAGACTTAAAGTCCGACCCGGAAAAAAGGAGGGTTAAAAAGCAGTTTTACTTGGCTTCTGACTTTGCGTCGTAACGTTTTTGCCACTCAGACAAAATACTCTTGCGATTCACAGCAGCAAATTCAAAGTCGTTGTTAATCATTGCTTCCAATATTCCTGTAGGAAAATGCTTGACCGGTTTGGCAATTCCTGGATAGGCAACCACAGCATAACCCTGATTGTAAAGCTTATTTGCTTTTTTCGTGATCGACCAATCCACAAGCTTTTGTGCAGCAGCAAGTTTTTTTGTTCCATTCACGATTGCTGTTGCTTCCATGTCCCAGCCTACACCTTCTTTTGGTAAAACTATCTCCAGAGGCGCACCTGCTGCTTTTGATTTTGCACCGCGGAACGCAAAAGAAATTCCAATAGGAGTTTCACCACGTGCTGCTTGTTTGCAAGGCTTTGAACCCGAATGGGTGTACCAGGCAATATTTTTGTGCAGGTTATCCATAAACTGCCAACCTCCGTGTTTACCATAAATTTGCAGCCATGAAGAAACATCAAGGAATCCTGTTCCCGATGAATTCGGATTCGGCATAACGAGATGTCCTTTATAGACAGGATCAGTGAGGTCCATCCACGAAGTTGGTATGGGTAAATTATAACGCTCTGCTTCCACTGTGTTCACACAAACTGCAGCAATCCAGGCATCCATTCCTGTCCAACTTGGAGGATTAGCTGAATCCCTGAATTTAGTGTCCAGCTTTCCTAATCCTTTCGGGGCATATGCCTGCAGCATGCCTTCAGACTGAAGAAGCATCAAACTTGTTGCGGCCAATCCCCAAATCACATCCGCTCTGGGGTTGTTCTTCTCAGCAAGCAATTTTGCGGTGACAATTCCAGTGGAATCCCGTACCCAGCGGATTTTGATGTCAGGATGATCTTCATTGAACGCAGAGGCATAGCGTTTGAGGTCTTCTGCTTCAACTGCCGTATAAACGGTGAGGGTTTCTGCACCCGCTGGAATTGCGAACAGCAGCCCTATTGCCATACCGAGAACGCCCCGGCTGAGTTGTCTTATGTTATTAATGAGCTTCTTCATGTAACTCCTCATCTAAAAGGATTATGGTAGAAAGTGAAGAAATACTCCTGATTTTATTCCTCCACATGAGCGATAAAGCCTAACAGCATTGATGACTAAAGCGCAACAGATATAATTATTTTCTTTTTTGTAAACGTTCTTTAAATTTAAATAACTAATCCAAAAAGATTTTCCGCTTCACATAGACTTTCGTTGATTATGCTCAACGAAAGATCAATCTGAGCTTTGCTTATTATTAGCGGCGGTGAAAGCGTCAACACATTGCCCATACTAATCTTGAATGACAAGCCTTTGCTGAGGCAGCGGTAAAGAACATCTTCCGCCAAATCATTTGCCGGTGTTTTTTCTTTCTGATTTAGCACAAGCTCCACGCCAAGCAGCAACCCGCGCCCCCTTACGTCACCAATCGAAGGGTGTTCTACTTTCAGTAGTTTAAGTTGCTCAAGCATATATTTTCCAAGTTTTGCGGCATTTTCAACCAGGCCTTCCTGCTCGATAATTTCAATAGTAGTCAAAGCAGCTTTCGCGGTCACAGGATTTTTCTCATGGGTGTAGTGCCCAAAAGCAAATTCACCGCCGACATCAAGTTCCGCTTTGGCCAATACAGCGGCAATAGGTAAAATTCCTCCTCCCAGCGCTTTCCCGAGGACGAGAATATCCGGTACCACTGCATCATGTTCACAGGCAAACATTTTACCGGTCTTGCCTAAACCGGTTGGAATCTCGTCAAAGATTAACAAGGTGCCGTTGTCATTGCAGGCCTGCCGCACCGTCTCCCAGTATCCCGGAGGAGGCAGGTAAGGTACCGCCCTCGCAGGCTCGGCAATAACTGCGGCTACATCTCCTTCCTTTTCTAGGACATAGCGTACAAAATTAGCACAGGTCGTTTTACAAATTTCAATTTGAGCTTCACCATTAAGATCGGGGTAACCGTAGGGGCAACGGTAACAGGCAAAAGGCGCGACATGTTCTGTTCCAGAAAGTAGTGGTCCAATTATGTGTGAGCGGAAAAGCTGTTCCCCACCTACGGAAGAAGCCCCGAATCCTGACCCATGGAAGGCATCCCAGAAAGAAATTGTTTTGTGACGTCCAGTTACCGCGCGCGCTATTTTGAGTGCTACTTCAATCGCATCTGAACCGCCTGTTGTGAATAACACTTTCGAAAGCTCACCCGGTGAAATCTCAACCAGCTTTTTTGCCAGGGCAAGTGCCGGATCACAAGCAAATCTGCGGGGTGCGAAAGGCAAAACGTCCATTTGTTCAGAAATCGCCTTTTTTAATTCAGGATGACCGTAACCTATGTGATGCACATTATTACCGTGAAAATCCAGATAACGTCGACCATTTGTGTCTTCGATGTAGGCTCCTTCAGCCTTTGCGATCACGGATAAACACGGACTAGAAACGGACTGGCTCAGGAAGTAACGCGAATCATCTTCAAGAATAACTCTCGTTTTCGTGTTATGTGTTTCCGCTTCCCATTGCGCACGCTTTTTCGATCTATTGCTTTCACCTTCAGAAAGCGTGGGTGTTTGATTTTTCATTTTTTGCATAGCTTACCGATCTTGAGAAAGGTGGTGTCCCTTTATTTTTGTGGCTATAAAACTAATTTTGTTTGAGCATCTTACTGCTTTTAACAAGTCTGAGCCTTGACTTCAAAATTCAAAAAACCCTGTACAGTACTCCATCTAGGTTGTGCTTTTCCTGAAAAAACTTTATACAAAGTTAACTCGATTCAATCCTGACTGTTTTGCAACTTTAGAAATTACCTTAATCTTAGCCACATCATCCAAGGCAATCAGAAAAACAACAGGGCCTCCTTCCAGGTAAGCCCCATTTAAATAATCAGCAATATCTTTATCAATTTTAATAAACAATACGGGGTTATACGGTTTCATTTCAGTCTACATCGGTACATCCTATAAAAAATTACTGAAAAATTTGAAATCATCCACCAGAGAATCCGGAAGCACTACCTTACTCTTCCAGCAAAACAGCAAACAAATCATTCCACAATTCTTCCGATTTTTCTGCCGTAAACTCATGTGCTCCATGCTCCAAGTATTTCAAATGTCTCAGTAATTCTTCATAGGAGCGAATTTTAAGAGTCAGAGTTAAATCATCATTTTCAAAAAATGCTTCGCTTTCCAGTGACATACGGGGAGTTAATTTCAGGCGCTGCCTTCCTTGTTCAAATCTCTGCCGCAAATCACTCAACTCCGGATAACGCCATGAATCAAGCTGCTGTTTCAGTAAACGGTAGCGTACAGGTGCTTGAAGGCTCGAACGTCCGAAAATCTCCAATATTTCTGGAAATTTCAAAACCTCGACTGCGGACGTCTGCTTCAAACGGCAGACTTCATCCAAAACCTGAAGCAGGTTTCGCCACTTTTTTCCGCTGACTTCCATTTTTTCTGCAAGCCCGACAACGGTGGCAAAATCATTTTGTGAAAATTTCAACAACGGCAGCAAATCTTCACAACCCAAACTCATTAAAAAGTCCGTCTGCCGGAATTGCTGCTCCTGCACTTCCAGCATTTCTTGTAAATCCAACAATTGACGCAACAGTCTGACTGAGGGTTTTAGTCCAAGTCGCGGTAAAACCTCCAAGACAATTTTATCTTTTTCAAAACCATATAAAAGTAAATTTTTCAGCATCCTGCATACATGTAACCCGGAAAAAGCAGTTCCTGCCGCAGCTAAAGTATGCAGACGAATTCCGGCAACTTCCTTCATGGACAGTGAATCCGGAAGAACAATACAGGAAAATTCGAGTGTCTGCTTTTCATGATTAGAAATTTCCGTCTGAGTTGCTCTGCATGAAAACCGTTTAAAACCATCGACCAACAGATATTTTGAATCCCGCACTGCTTTTACCAACAACGGCAGCAAGATGCCATTTTGCTTAATTGAGCTGTTATCATTTTCACTCAAAGCACCCGGAAACCAATTGAATGGCGTTTCAACTGTCTCGATTTGGTCGGCAGTAAGTATGGAATTATCCCAAGCTGGTGTTATTTTCATATTATACAATTGTTCAGGTAGGAATTTTGCAGATCAATCTGGAGATTACAGGACTGCTTTCAGTATCTTCAAACTCTGACTCAGATTCAAGTCCAGAACAAAACAAGTTTTAGATTATATGCATGATTCAGCTATTTTCAGTCTAATTGCCTTCGGCGGGGCGGCTATCTTCGGTCTTCAAGGAGCACTAAGCCTTGCAGTACGGCATCACCAGGTAAGAGCTCATCATCCGTTTTCAGCCTGCAACAAAGTTGCACTTTCTAAAGAGGCACAGATTGCGAAAATTCCGGTCGCCTATGGAGCAGTTATTTTTTACGGATTTGTACTCGCGCAACTTCTGCGTAACATCTATCTGGAGGAAATACAGTTGTACTGGCTAAATTCCGCAATGGTTGCGGCAATGCTGGTAACGTGTTACTATGCATACATAATGTTTTTCAAATTACGTCTTGTTTGTATGGGTTGCCTACGTATCTACTTGGCAAATTTGTTAATGGCTGCAGCGTTGTCTGCATATCACCTGTATTGAATATATTAATCAATTTCATTAATTCATTTTCTTGCTGAATATTTTTTTTCCAGAATAAAATCTATACATTTCTTGTACTTTTTCTTAGTCACTACAATTCCCACTGTATTTCCACAGAATTCCCTTTCCCTCAGATTTTCTTAAAGAATTTGTTTTGTCACACCAAATTTGATAGAATCCAAGGTAGACAAATAATTCAAGATTGATGGGCCAGAAAAAAATCCTGAGCCTTGTCATTTCGACGAAGCGTGAGATCTTGTAAAAGTGTCCACACTAATATCATTAAACTTAACTACTATCAAACAATAATCAGCATGTCTTCTTTAGATTCTAGTAGCGCAAATTCACAAAAAAACCACCCTCTACGGCTGCAAGAACTTGAACAGCGTGACCGTTTCATCCACCGTCACATCGGCCCCTCAGAACAGGATATTGCTGAAATGCTTCAAACACTTGGGATGTCATCTCTGGATGAGTTGATTGACAAAGCAGTCCCGGATTCAATCCGAATGTCGGGTGAGCTTGACCTGCCGGAGAGCCGTACTGAAACAGAAGTGCTCGATGAACTGCGCGTACTCGCAAATCGTAATACTGTGGCAAAATCAATGATAGGGATGGGTTACCACAGCACAATCCTGCCGGGCGTCATTCAACGTAACCTACTGGAAAATCCAGGCTGGTACACAGCCTACACTCCTTATCAGCCTGAAGTTTCACAGGGACGTCTCGAAGCACTGCTGAATTTTCAACAAATGGTAATTGATCTTACCGGAATGGATGTCGCGAACGCGTCACTGCTCGATGAAGCGACTGCGGCTGCAGAAGCAATGACTTTCTGCAAACGTATTTCACGTAGCAAAAGCATGCGCTTTTTTGTGGCTCACGACTGCCATCCACAAACTGTTGATGTGCTGAAAACGAGAGCGGAGCCAATGGGTTTTGAATTGGTCCACGGAAATATCCTGGAGCAGTTAGACTCTCCAGACGCAGATTTGTTTGGAGCGTTAATTCAATATCCGGGAACTTTTGGTGACATTCATGATCTTGAAAATTTGCTCGAAAAATGGCATGAGTCAGGAACTATGGTTGCGGTAGCGTCTGATCCGCTGAGTCTTGTTTTGCTGAAACCTCCAGGAGAATTAGGCGCGGATGTGGTTGTCGGAAGCACACAGCGCTTTGGAGTACCAATGGGTTTCGGCGGTCCGCACGCTGCTTTTTTTGCTGCAAAAGAAAAGAATCTAAGGAGTATTCCCGGACGTATCATCGGTGCATCCAAGGATCGACGTGGAAAAACCGCGCTGCGGATGGCTTTGCAGACTCGTGAACAACACATTCGCCGTGAAAAAGCGACGAGCAACATTTGCACAGCACAGGCTTTATTGGCAGTGATTGCCAGCAGTTATGCGGTTTATCACGGCCCGGAAGGTTTGAGAATTATCGCTAATCGCATCCACAGGCTAACAAATATACTCGCGGAAGGTTTGAAACAGCTCGGATTTGCCGCAGACAATTCACACTTCTTTGACACCATCACTATATCGCTGGGAGAGAAGCGTGACGGCATTTACAAAAGTGCGTTGGAGCATGGTATCAATCTCCGTAAAACAGGTAGCGAACAATTGGGAATAAGTTTGGATGAAGCAACTACTCCAGAAGACATTTCCACACTCTGGAGTGTGTTTGGTGGTGAAAATAAAATGCCTTCAATCGAAGAACTCGACTCTCATTTTATGGCTGAAGACAGCAATTCCGGAATACCAAAATATCTGCGCCGCTCCTCAGAATTTTTAACACATCCTGTTTTTCATCAACATCACTCTGAAACAGCGATGCTGCGTTATCTGCGTTATTTACAGGACAAAGATATTGCTCTTGACCGCGCGATGATTCCGCTCGGTTCATGCACAATGAAACTCAATGCAACTTCAGAAATGATTCCTGTCAGTTGGCCTGAATTTTCGAACATACATCCGTTTGCACCTGTGGAACAAACAGAAGGCTACCGGTTGATGATCCGTGAACTAGAAAATTCGCTGATACGTATTACAGGATTTGATACGGTTTCAATGCAGCCGAATTCCGGAGCTCAAGGCGAGTATGCCGGATTACTAACCATTCGGCACTACCACAAGTCAAGGGGCGATGTTCAACGTAACATCTGCCTTATTCCCAGTTCCGCTCATGGTACAAATCCTGCGAGCGCGACGCTGGCGAACATGAAAATAGTTATCGTGAAATGTGATAAAGATGGTAACATCGATGTCGATCATTTGCGTGAAAAAGCAGAAACACATGCTGAAAATCTATCGGCCTTGATGATTACCTATCCTTCTACTCATGGTGTCTTTGAGGACAGTATAATCCGGATTTGCGAAATCATTCACGAAAACGGCGGACAGGTTTACATGGATGGAGCAAACCTGAATGCGTTGATGGGAATTGCACAACCTGGAAAATTGGGTGCGGATGTTCTGCACATGAATTTACACAAAACCTTCAGCATTCCACACGGCGGTGGAGGTCCTGGAATGGGACCAATTGGTTTAAAATCACACCTTGCCCCGTTTGCGCCAAATCACAGTGTTGTGCCGATTGAAGGTCTATCTCCGGAAAACACAGCTGTTTCAGCCGCTCCGTGGGGCAGTCCAAGCATCCTGACGATTTCTCTGGTTTATATCCAACTCATGGGCGGACAAGGATTAAAAAAATCTTCACAGACCGCAATTCTAAACGCGAATTATTTGGCTCAGCGTTTAAAAGAGCATTATCCGATTGTTTATACAGGAAAAAATAATTTGATTGCACATGAGTGCATTGTTGACGTTCGGCCTTTGAAAGAAGCCTGCGGCATCACTGAAGAAGATATCGCCAAGCGTTTAATTGACTATGGTTTCCATGCGCCAACCATGTCCTGGCCGGTACCGGGAACTTTGATGATCGAACCTACTGAAAGCGAACCGAAAGCAGAACTTGACCGTTTTAGTGAGGCAATGATTTCGATCCGTAGAGAAGCAGAACTCGTTGAAAAAGGAGAATGGGACAAACAAGACAATCCACTCAAAAACGCACCACATCCTGCCGAAGATCTTACCGATCCGGAATGGGAACATCCATATTCCAGAGAGGCGGCGATTTACCCGCTAGCTTCTCTCAGACGCTACAAATATTGGCCTCCTACTGCCCGTGTGGACAATGTTTACGGAGATCGAAACCTGGTCTGTTCCTGCCCTCCGCTGGAAAATTATGAGGAAGGTGAGTGAACAAAACCGAATCATTCGGAATTGTTCAAAATCTCCCTTTTGAGGAGTATCTACAAATGTCCGGTCTTAATCAGTCTACCCTCAAGCAGTGGTTTTCATCTGCACACAAAAAAACCGACGGATATAAAAATTATCAGGCCCTGCAGTTTGGAAGTGCGGGACATTGCCTGCTACTGGAGCCGGAAATGTTTCCAGAGCTCTATGTGCGTGCTCCGGAGGGTTTGCATCAACGTGGAAAAACAGGTAAAAAGCGTTGGGCGGAATTTGCAGAGCAGCATCCGGGTAAAATTGTGCTGAGAACCGGGGAGTGGGAAAGATTAGAAAATATCCGCAAGGTTTTTGAAATACATCCGCAAATTCAAAAACTGTGGGTAAATGGCGTTTCAGAAGTTTCACTGTTTTGGCAGGATTCAGAATTTGGTCTGAACTGCAAAGCGCGGTTGGATTGGTTTGATCCTGCTTCCGGAATAATTGTTGATTTAAAATTTACTAACAATATAGGCAAAGCCTGTGTACAGAAACCAATTCAGGATTATTATGCAGTACAAGCAAGCTGGTATATGCGCGCGGTGACTCAATTAACCGCAAAAGTTCCAGACTTTTTTTTCGTTTTTATCGAAAAATATGCACCACATCTGATCCGTGTGTGCTCTGTTTCGGCAGCTGATTTAAAATACGGTCAGCAAAAAACTGAATGCGCGATAAAGAATATTTCCAATAATATTTCCTGATGAATAATTCTCCACCTCTTGAGTCTGTCTCAGTTATTTTCATACATGAGCAGCAGATTTTTGCAGTTCAGCGTCAGCCGTACCTGCTCGCTTTTCCGGGATACCATGCTTTCCCAGGAGGTAAAATTGATGCGGATGAATCCTCAGTTGCATTTGAAACGGAATTTCTCCGTGAGCACGATGCTCTACGCATGCGTGCTTTGCAGAGGGAAATAATGGAGGAATTAGGTTACGATCTTGAGGAAGGTATTAAAAAAGGCGAGGTACTGTCTGTCAGCGAACTTGCCGAAGCATTAGCACCACCCTTTTCACCAGTACGTTTCAGGACATGGTTTTACCGGGTTGACTTGAGCAAACTCATTACTTTTAAAGTCGACTCAGGAGAATTCGCCGATAGTTTCTGGAAAACTTCCGCGGAACTGCTTGAAACTTTCCGTGCAGGAAAAAGTTTGATGGTTCACCCTACACGTTTGGTTTTAGAAGGTTTACAAAAAAATCCTCAAGCAACTGCATTTGGTGATTTGTCACAAAATTTTACTGATAATGAAACTGTTCCGTGTCTGGAAATGCTGGAAGGAGTTCCACAATATGCTGTCAGGTCCGCGACACTTCCACCTGCCAGCAGGACCAATGCTTTTCTGTTGGGAGATTCAGACGCACCTAAACTACTAGTTGATCCTTCACCAAATTCCGGGGAAGAATATCAACGTTTGCTCAACACAATTAAGGTTAAGAAACTTGACGCGATTTTTCTCACGCATCATCATCCTGATCATCACCAATTTTCGAATCAGCTGGCACGTCAATTAAAGCTGCCAATCATTCTCAGTCAGGACACTCAACAGCGGCTGACTCTTAAAAACGGCGAAGATTATTTTGAGCAGATTGAATTACGGAACGCGGTTGAAAAAGAAGAAGTTACACGCTGGCACGGTTCCGCAGTAAGGGTTTACGAAATCCCCGGACATGATGCAGGGCATCTCGGTTTGGCTCCTGACACGCTGAGCTGGTTCATCGTAGGTGATTTGATTCAGGGCATCGGCACAGTCGTGATACCTTCACCGGAAGGTGACATGGCAACCTATTTTAAAACACTAGAAAAAGTAATTGCACTCAATCCGGAAGTAATAATTCCCTCACACGGAATTCCGATGCGTACTACTCACCGGTTGATTGAAACACTAAAACATCGTCGCGAACGCGAATCACAAATATTAAAATTATCAAAATCTGGAAAATCCAAACAGGAAATTCTGGAGCAGCTTTATGAAGGAATTGATCCGCGCCTGCATCTATTGGCGCTGCAGAATATCGAAGCACACCTAGTCAAGCTGCGTAAAGAAAAACAACTAATAAAATGAAATCACATAAAAAACAAATCCTCCGCTTGTTAGAAAATCACGGAGATTCATTGTCCACTAAACAAATACGCGGTGCGTTGGGACTGAATAAAACTGCAACCGCAAAACTGAAAGCAGAACTGCTAAAACTGACAAAAGCAGGGGGAATTTCTAAACAGGGTACACGTTATTTTAAAGCAGAGCAAAAACCCAAACACGCTGTATCAAAAGAAAAAAAAGAAGAAGCTAAAGAAGAAAAAAGTATACAAATGCAAAATGAATCTGTCTACAAACCGCGGCCTAAAAGCCGGCCAAGGAGCGGTTCCGGAAAAACAGAAAAAGGTTATTTCACCCGCAATCAAAAGGGGTTCGGTTTTGTCGCAATCGGCGGCGGGCGTTCGGACGTTTTTATAGGCGAGAATGAACAAGGTTACGCGATGGAAGGTGACCTAGTCGAAATAAAAGTTTTCCGGAGCCGCGGATTGCGCGGAAAAAGTAACGGTGAAATTGTCAATGTCCTTGAGCGGGCCTCCAATGAAATATTGGCTCGTTTAAAAAGAACCAAGCGTGAAACCGTAGCCGTGCCTGTGCACCGTAATTCCGGTTTGCCTTTCCTCTGGATTGCAGAAGAAGATGATCTTCCAGAACTGGAAACCGGAACGCTAGTGGAAGTTGAATTGCTCGAAGAAAACAAGCATGCTAAAAAATCATCTCCCGCACCAAGCGGACGTGTTTTACGGGCACTGGAAAATACCAGCGATCACGAACTGGGTTTTCAACTGATACTCAATGAAAACCTAATCCGCACAGAATATCCACAAGAGGGGCTGGAATATGTTAAAAAGTTTTCACAGCAGGTACGCTTCGACCCTTCTTCGGGACGCAGGGATTTACGTGATTTGGATTTTGTCACAATCGACGGAAAAACCGCGCGTGATTTTGATGACGCGGTTTGCGTAATTCCGGACAGTGACAACTCCGGAGGTTTCCGACTTTTTGTAGCAATTGCTGATGTAGCGCATTACGTACGTCCGGAAGATCCTGTGGATCAGGAAGCGCTTATCCGTGGGACAAGTGTCTATTTCCCAACGCACGCTGTTCCGATGCTGCCGGAAGAACTATCCAACAATTTATGCAGCTTGCGTCCGAATGTAAACCGCTTGACCTTAACCTGTGAAATGCGGATTGATTCCAGCGGAGAAGTAGTCGGCTACTCACTTTCGGAAAGCATAATCCGCAGCCGCGCGCGTTTGATTTATGAAGATGTCGCGGATTTGCTGGACGGCAGAACTTCCTCAATTAGTTCTCCGGAACTGCAGGCGAATATCAGCAAAATGCACAAACTCGCAAAAATTCTTGAACGTAAAAGAATTCAGCGCGGTGCAGTGCAGTTTAGTTTTGCTGAAGAAGTATTTGAGTTTGACTCAGATCAGCAAATGACCGGAATTGGACGAAGTTATCAGTCCAGCGCAATGAAACTGATTGAACAGTTCATGCTTGAAGCAAACGAAACGGTTGCTCGGCACTGCGTGAAAAACAGGATGCCTGCACTTTACCGTGTGCATGATCGTCCGGACATGAGAAAATTGCAAAAACTTCAGCAGACTTTTTTCCGCTTTGGAGTAAAGACTTCTCTGAGTACATTGGCTGACCCAAAAAAGTTCAATGATGTGATCGAGCAAATTCAGGAACTCCCGCATTTTGAACAACTTCAGGTTTTGCTCTTACGCTCAATGGCCTTAGCGGTTTACCAGACAACGAACAAAGGTCATTTTGGCTTAGCCGCGGAATATTACGCTCATTTCACTTCACCGATCCGCAGATATCCAGATTTGGTGGTGCATCGCGCAATTAAGGAAAAACTTCACCTCGATCAGGGGGCGAAGTCAAAAAAAGAACGGCTACCTTTTGTAAACAGTGAAATGGCGGAATTATGCTCGCAACAGGAACGTCGGGCGGAAAAAGCGGAACGTCAAAGTATTGATTTGATGAAAGTCGATTTTCTGGTACCGCATGCAGGACAAACTTTTCAGGCAGTTGTGACTTCTGTAGATAAAAACGGATTTAGAGTGAATCTTGAACCGCATGGTCTTGAATGGTTTTTACCGCTTGAATCGATGCCTGATGATAACTACGTTTATGATGAGATTCGTCTCAATCTGCAGGGACGCCGTAAAAACCGAACACTACAGGCAGGACAGCGTTTGGAAATAAGGCTGTTGAGAGCAGATCCTATTCACAGAACGCTGGAGTTTGAAGTTGAACGCTGGCTAAGTTAATACAATAACCAAATAACCCAAAACAGATACATATTTTCAAAATGGAAAACACAATAATAAATAACCGAATCCGAAATATCGCCATCATTGCCCATGTTGATCATGGAAAAACAACTCTCGTTGATCAAATGTTCCGTCAAAGCGGGATTTTCCGTGATAATCAATCTGTAGACGAACGCATCATGGACAGTATGGATCTGGAGCGTGAACGTGGAATTACGATTGCTGCAAAAAACTGTTCTATAAACTGGAAGGACACAAAAATAAATATCCTTGATACTCCAGGCCACGCTGATTTTGGTGGAGAAGTTGAACGTGCACTGATGATGGTTGACGGTGCGATTTTGCTCGTAGATTCTTCTGAAGGTCCTTTGCCTCAAACACGATTTGTGCTGAAAAAAGCCCTTGAAGGCCAGAAAAAAGTAGTCGTGGTAATCAATAAAATTGATCGTCAGGATTCACGAGTCGCGGAAGTTCTGGATGAAATCTATGACCTTTTCATCGACCTTGACGCAACCGAAGAGCAGTTGGACTTTACGGTGCTCTATGCAATAGGCAGAGATGGAATCGCTAAGCATGAATTGAAAGACGAGTCCGCTAATTTGTTTCCGCTCTTTGACACAATTTTGAAAGAACTTCCTGCACCTAAACATTCAGAAGAAGAACCTTTTCAAATGCTAGTGGCAGATTTGGATTTTTCTGACTATTTGGGGAAACTGGCCATCGGACGTGTTGCCAATGGGACTGTTAAAAAAAATGAGCAGTTGGTATGCATCAATGAAGAAGGTGAGGAGATTCCTTTGCGTGCCAGTAAAGTCCAGGTTTATGAGGGTTTCACCATGGCAGAAGCAGATGAAATCGAACCCGGTGAAATAATGATTCTGGCAGGAATCGATAACGTCCGTATCGGTGACACTATCTGTATCAAAGAACGTCCCAAAGCCTTGAAAAGGATCTCGGTTGATGAACCCACCATCGCGATGTTTTTCTACACCAACACTTCTCCTTTTGCCGGACAGGAGGGAAAGCTTGTTCAACCGAATAAAATCAAGGATCGTCTCTACAAAGAAACACTGTCTAATGTTTCACTACAGTTTGAAGAGACACTGGACGCGGACCGTTTCTTGGTAAAAGGGCGGGGTGAACTGCAGATGGCAGTACTGATTGAAACAATGCGGCGTGAAGGATTTGAGCTGGCAGTTGGGCGTCCAGAAGTAATTTATAAAGAAGAGAACGGGGAGCGTTTAGAACCGATTGAACATGTTTATGTAGACTGCGAGGAGGGTTTCCTGGGCATAGTTTCGGAAAAGCTGTCCCAACGCAAGGGTCGGATGATTAACTTGGTAAATCATGGAGCAGGGCGGGTTCAGGTCCAATTTAATATTCCGTCACGCGGATTGATTGGTTACAGGAATGAATTTTTGACTGACACACGCGGTACCGGAATTCTGAATTCATCTCTTTCAGGTTATGAAGCGTACCGCGGTGATTTTGCGATACGATTTACCGGATCAATTGTTTCAGACCGTCAGGGAAAAAGTATACCTTACGCGCTTTTCAATTTGGAACCAAGAGGTGTTTTGCTCATAACATCTGGTGAACGTGTATATGAGGGAATGATAATTGGAGAGCATAATCGGGATTCAGACCTGAACGTCAATCCGTGCAAAGAGAAGAAACTGACTAATCACCGGGCTTCTGGCAAAGATGAAAATACAGTACTGACACCGATTATTCCGATAACTTTAGAGAGGGCGATTGAATTCATCCGCGAGGGTGAAATTGTTGAAGTAACTCCGGAAAATATCCGTTTACGGAAAGTCATGCTTTCCGCAACTGGACGTCATACCGCAAGAGCGCCAAAAGGTTGATTCAACTCTTTTTTTATGAATCTTACTCAGTTGTCTCTGGAAGGTCAAAACTTAAGCGGCCAAGTTTTCCTGCTCTGAATTCACGCAGCAGCATACTTTCTGCACGCGGGTGATCAATGGCTCCACCGCCTTTCAGGCAACCGCGTTTTTCCGCGATTTTCTCCAGCAAATCACCTGGAAGCAAATCAATATCTTCCGGAGCAAGCTTGTATAATTGCTGCAACTGTTCCGGTTCTTTCTGTTTCAGAACAGCCAGCAAATAATCACTCAGCAGTGATGTTCCGACAATTGAGTCTTTGATCGCACCGGTAATCGCCAAGCGCATACCTGCTTCATGGTTCTCAATTTTCGGCCAGAGAATTCCCGGAGTATCCAGCAGTTCCACATCCTTGCCTAACTTGATCCAGTCCTGATGTTTCGTTACTCCTGGAGTCGGCCCAATTTCAGCGGCTTTACGTCTTGAAAGCCGGTTGATCAAACTGGACTTGCCTACATTCGGAATACCTGTTATCAGCAGTTTTAGTGATGGATGACGGATACCACGTTTACGGAAAGTAGACCACTTTTCCTCCATCATTTTACGGCATAGCGGTAATATTTTGTTTATTTCACGCTGATTTAAAGCGTCTATAAACAGGAACGGGATGTCTGCTTTATTGAAAATTGCAGTCCATTCGCTCGTTATTTGCTGATCCGCCAAACCGCTTTTATTGAAAAGCAGGATGCGATTTTTTTGCTGCAGCATTTCCTCAAAATCATGATTTATTGAAGAAACTGGAATCCTCGCATCGCGCATTTCCAGTACCACATCAACCCGCTTGATCTGTTTGGCCAGTTCCTTTTTGGCCTTAAGCATGTGTCCAGGATACCAGTTAATATCAGGTGTTTCCCAGCTTTTACCCAACAGTTCCGGAGCTTCTCTGATCTCGTACTTGATGCGTGTTTTTGTATTAACAGTAATAGGTTTGTGTGATGATCTGCTCATCCGGTGTTGCCTCTGATTGTTCTTTATCTTCGGTTTCCTGTTCCTCCCGGCGTCTTTCTTTTGCCAGTAAGTTACCCTGTTCAATAATATCCCGGATTACATCATCTCCGGAAACTTGCTCCTCTTCGTCTTTGTAACTTAAATCTTCTACACAGAGCTGATCCTGTACTATCTGCTCCATTTCATCAAAAAGCGTTCCCAGGCTTAAATCAAATTTCCAGTCCGGATTTTCATAAAATTTATCCGCGCTCATTAATGCCAAAAATACTACACGGTAAGGATCAATACCTTTATATTCTGCAACCGCCACACGCAAATCCGACCATTGATCGCCTTCCAGCAAATCCGTTTTAGGATCCCCGAATGCTCCTTCTTCCAGATCAACATAAGCAAAGACGTCAAAATGCACAACATACGCTTTGAGCTGTTCCACTAAATGCTGATAAACATCTTCTCCTTTTGCGGTCGGCAGATAATAATTTTCTTCACTCACAGTCAGTGTTCCGCGTTCCTCCATAAACTTCAGCAGCGGTTCAAGGCCTTGATCATCCGTTTCTATCAGCGCGAGATTGAGTCGGCAATGTTCATTTTCCACCATTTCTTTTTCAATTTCTGCCAGCGCTTCCCGTGCTTCACTCAGTTCATCTTTTTCATAATTTAGCTCCTGATCCTGTTCATCTGAATGAAAAAAACCTTTTTTAAGTTCTGCTACTTCTTCTTCCAGTTTAAGGACTGTTTCCTGCAAATTATCTTTTTCCTGCTTGGGCAGTTCGTAGCGCATAAGTTGATCCAACAGCAGCAATGCCCCATATTCCTGACGGGATTCAGTATCTAATTTAGTTAAATGGGGGGATTTCATGATTAACTTTTTAAACTAAACGTGTTACTTTCATTACTGACAAATAAATAGGATTGCTTTCTCAAATAGAATCTGTTAGAAAATTGTCCTATAAGTCAAAGCAATAATTACTTTATCACATCCTGCTGTATTTCGCATCAGCTTCTCTGGATGTGACTCATTTAAAAATAAATTGCGTGATCCGTTATGCTGCGGATTACAAACACATCGTTTGCAGAAAAGGGGTTATTGTGGAGGAGAACGACAGTAGGCAATACCAGATAAATATCAGCGGTAACCGTTTCTCAATTTCCAGTCCTTATGGGGAAGAACACGTACGTGAAGTGGAAAAATTGCTGGACCAACAGATCGCGGAAGTCACAGAACACACTGACGCATTTGGTCCAACAAACGTTGCTTTGCTGGTTGCATTAAATTTAGCGGACAAACTTCTGACCTTAAAAAATAAAGTCTCAAAGTATGAAGGTATTGAAGAAGATCTGGATAATTTATGCTACAAACTGGATGAGGTTTTAACAGAAAAATAAATTGATAACTAGCTTGTAACAAGACTCAAATAAACCGAAACGTAAATTTCAGCTGCAATTTGTTTTTTTCTTGCATCATCCTTGATTATTCACAGATAGCTGGTTATTGTTAATACAGAGCATTAAAGTCTGCGGTGTACGTGATGTGAAACTTTTGCTTCCTGATTTTTTCAGAAAGGAGTTAGTCCCTGGAGGGGGTGAGCATGCCTGCCTTTGAGCAGGAAGCCTGAACCTTCTATCACATTACTCCACCTTGTGTGGCCTAGGAAACAAAAGCTTATATTTTACACACGGCATCGCGGGCCTGCTGCTTTTGACAGCAGACATATTTTTCAAAACAAATTTTCCTCTTCCCCCTTGACCAGTTGAACCTCATGCAGCCGCTGGTTTCAGAGTTTTTAGACTCACTTCACAGCAAAAAATATTCTACAAACAGTATCCAGAGTCACCGTCTTGATCTGCGTAAATTCTTAAAGTGGCTGGAGCTTGATGAGGAGGACACGGACAGTCAAAAGCTGCTGGCCCTGATCCGTAAACTTAGCCCCGATGATATAGAAATTTACCTCGCCTTCCTGCGTGAATCCTACAAACCAAGAACTTTAGCGAGACACATTTCCTCACTGCGACTCTTTCTTGATCACCTTGAATTGAGCGGTTTGATCAAAACCAGTCCGGCACATCATATCCGTTTTCCGGAAATCATTCCTGACGCACCAGAAATTTTGTCAACAGAAGAGGTTGTAAAACTACTTGAAGCACCTTCGCTCGATCATTATCTTGGATTGCGTGACAGGGCAATGCTGGAACTGCTTTATTCAAGTGGACTAAAAGTAAATGAACTGCTCGGACTGGATGTAGAAGATTTGTTTCTGGATTTAGAATTTTTGAAAGTACGTTCCAAACGTGAACGCATGGTACCGATGACTTCCACCGCGGTTGAGGTACTACGGCCTTATCTTGATCAGGCAAGAGCCGGACGTTTACTGCATCCGGAAGATTCGTGTTTGTTTCCCGGACGCAACGGTACAAGGATGAGCAGGGTAGGATTTTGGTCAATGATCAAAAAACATGCCCTCCGCGCGGGCATCACCAGCCGTATCAATCCGAGAATATTACGTCACTCATTTGCAGTGCACCTGCTGCAGAACGGGATTGATTTGACGGATATTAAGCAATTATTCGGCTACGTCAGTCTGGACGCGACGCTGCAGTACGCACATGTAAACCGTCCTGATTTTTTTAAGGTTTACCATGAACATCACCCACGTGGTCAGAAACATACAGCAGGTGAATAATTTTTTTAAAGCAGATGCTCCAGTCCGTATACGAGTTCGTTCAGTTCCATGACTTTTTTGCAGGCGAGGCAAACACCGGGCATAAAAGAGTCACGATGGGTTGAATCGTGCCGAATGGTCAGCGTCTGGCTTTGTCCGCCGAAAAGCACTTCCTGATGCGCAACCAGCCCGGGAAGACGTATAGAATGGATCCGGATTTCTTCAGCGTTGGCACCGCGTGCTCCTGGAAGAATTTCTTTTTCTGCAATCGTTTCTGGGACTGAATCACGTGCTTCTGCAATTAAATTTGCAGTCTTGATTGCGGTTCCGGAAGGCGCATCCAGTTTGCCATTGTGATGGAGTTCAATAACTTCTGCCTGTGGAAAATACCTGGCAGCATCCTGAGAATATTTCATCATCAGAACTGCCCCAATCGCAAAATTAGGCGCAATAACACCACCGATGTTTTGTTGTTTACAAAGTTGTTTAAGTTCAGCAACTTGTTCCGGAAGCAAGCCGCTGGTGCCGATTACAGGACGAGCCCCTGACTGAATGATACTGGCAGAGACTTCCATGGCAACCGCGGCAGTTGTGAAGTCAAGAACAACCTGAGCCTTGGATTGCTCAATGATTTGAGCTAGATTATCACTCAAATCAGTTTGCGCGACTAAATCCAGTTCAGCATCCGCCCTGACGGCCTTGATCGACTCCTGACCCATTCGGCCTTTGGACCCGTTGATTAATACTCGTATGAGGCTCATGGCTGTTAAAATAGATTTTATGGTTCACCTTCATTCAAAACAGACTCTATGCTGTTTTTATAAAGCGCTTAAAGTTATATGAATATAATCAGCGAAACAACTGGAAAAGACAAGACACAGAGGACTGATTTATGAGGCATTGTCAATTTTATCTCATCATTTCCAAAAAGTCAGAGGAAGTGGTGAATGGTCTAAAAAAGCACACTTTAGGCTGTGAAAATAGAGCGGATGCTCACGGATTCTTCTGGATTGATGATGGAGATAATATTCAACAAATTCAGCTGATTTTTGGAGAAGTAGTACTGGAATGGTTTGCGGGTAAATGGGTCAAGTTCAGCATGACCAACCGTGCGATGGAAGTATCGCAGGAGGTAGGCTTGCCACATGGCGCGCATATCCTGCATCCGCTTGAGAACAAGGCCCTCAGTAATAAAGTTCTGGATGAAGCCCGTAATGCAGAATATCCTTCGGAATGGAACGATAAAATTATGGACAAATTTTAAATCGTACAGACATTTGCAGAGAGACTCCTTCAACATCAGGGGGAAAAGATGCTTCCTGGAAATAAAGGATAAGTTTAAAGGGCTTTTGGTATTTTAAAAAATGGAATAAATTGCCTCGCTCAGAAACCAAATCCGAAAGTTAATACAAGTTCTCCAGCAAATACTTTAATATCGGTCGAAGTTGCAGTTGCATTCTGAAGTGTTGTAGACGTTTCTGTACCTGACTTCTTCGTAACCTTTGTTTCATCACTCAGTTTAATTCCACCTTGATACCAGTCCATTCCC
>JAPKDT010000070.1 GCA_028822475.1 SAR324 cluster bacterium | reverse complement strand
TTTTTACATTCATGGACACAACCAGTATCATTCCGATTTCGGGAGACCATTTTGAGGATTTTATGCTGCTCACTAATAAGGAGCACAAATCCTTAAGAACGAAACAGGCCTGGCAAGCTTTACGCCAGCAGATCCAGGCTCATGTTCCCAGTTCACTCAGTGTAGATCTGAACCGAATTTGTGTTGATGCGATTAGGATGGAATTACTCATATTTCCTGTAGTTGAACATTGGAAACGTCCTTTGACGAATGCAGAGTGGGCACATATTGAAAATGAGGCTCAACAACTTGAGAAGCAAATGGAGAAACTGCGCAAGTTATCCAGCCTTGTCCGTAAAAAAGATCCTCTCTCTTTTCCTGATCTTGCACCATTGTTCAACAAATTATTTGAGTATAATCAGGAGTTACGCAACAACTGGAAAACTTTCAAAAGTGCGTGGTCGGACTACAAGATGGATTGGCAACAGTTCCAAACCAAAAAAAAACAGTTACTCAGAAGCAAGCAAAAACCTGCCAAATCGCAAGCAGACACTTTTCAAAAAGACAATCCTGCGGATAAGGAAATTGAGCCACCGCTGTCACCGCCTATGTTTTCGCGTGACCGCTGGCATGCACTGCGAATCAGTTCAAAAGCACTTGAAATAGAAGTCCTGCACCAATGCCAGCGTTTTCGGGAAGGAACCATGCAGGAAGTGGAAAATTTAAAAGATGAGACGCATCCTGGGGTTAAATTCCTAGTGGAAGAACTGCGTAAAATATATCTTAAAACACACGGATTTGAGTTAATTGAAAGAGTAAAACTGGTTCAGCAGCGCAACGATCAACTAATGCAAGAGTTACAGCCTTATTTCCCTGAGCCGATTGTTTCAGCGGAAATGAAGTCAACAACAAAGTCATCCACTCAGTTGCGAAATAAATCAACAGACAAAAGTAAGCAAGGCAAGTCTTCCGAACAAAACATTTTACGGAGAATTTTGCTAATTGTACTGCTAATTTTCATGGGCGTGTTTGTCATATTTCTACTGCAAAAACAGGATCTGTCGCCTGCAAAAAACATAATAAAACATTTAAAATTTTTTCCAAAAAACAAAACTTTGACTGCAAAAAGCTCAAGTGGTAATAAACCGTCAGAATTTAATATGGAAGACATGATGCAGGAATTTGGTTCGAATATCCCTGTACATGAATCAAATGAACGCCTGAAAAAAATGGTCACCGCACCTCCTGAAATTTTGGATAATATTGCCAATAATATCCTCCAGGAAATAGGAAAAAATACAGTTTTTGTCTTCTCAGAGGCACAAACTCTTTTCCTCTTTTGGAAAGGTAAAGTAGAAAAATATGCATCTCCAGAAGATTTAAAGAAAAAGTTGAAACAGCTTGAACAGAAATACAAGGATGTAGAATCACTCTGGAAAGAGATGGGTGACAATGCGCCGGAAAAGATAAAAGTGATTCCGGATATACTTGATGGTAAATCAACTTATGCTTTGGAAATGCTGGATGAAAACGGTGATCCACTAAAAGCATACATGACTGAAGAGGGAGTTCTGCTGCGTCTGAGTAACGGTCAGCTTTTAGACAAACCGCTCACTCCACGTGAAGCAGCTCAGAAAATTTCTGAATTATAAAAAATAAAGTAAATTTATCTCAGTCTACTGCTTTTGTAAACTCAGTCTGATCTGTATAATAGTTTAATTACTTTAGACGCTTAAATTTTAAAATATTTTATGTAAGCCCAAAAAATGGAATTTCTCAAATATCATGCTCTCGGTAATGATTATCTGGTTCTCACTTCCAAAAATCTGGAGTATGCGGAAGCAGAACTGACAGTTGAACAAGTTCGTAAAATCTGTCACCGCAATTTTGGTCTTGGCTCTGACGGAATTTTAGTCGGCGGAAAAGACACTTCTGGAAACCGCTTTAGACTGACAATCTTTAATCCGGACGGTAGTAAGGCAGAAAAAAGCGGAAACGGACTGCGTATTTTCGCACGTTCGCTCTGGGATCGAGAATTGGTAAACGAGTCGCCTTTTCAAATCATGACATCAGGAGGGCTTGTTAGCGCGCAGGTCGAAAGTTCCGGAAAATCTGTGACCGTGGAAATGGGCAGTGTCATTTTTCAAAGCGACAGCATACCGGTGACTGGAAAAAGCAGGGAAGTCCTTAACGAAACCCTGGAAATAAATGGTGAAGAAATATCATTCTGCGCCGCTACCATAGGCAATCCGCACTGCATAGTGCTAAATCATAAAATTTCTGCGGAAGAAGCCGGACGTATTGGACCTTTGCTTGAAATACATCCGAACTTTCCAAACCGCACGAATGTTCAATTGTTGGAGGTATTGAACCGCGGCACAATCAGGATTGAAATCTGGGAGCGTGGAGCTGGTTACACTTTAGCTTCCGGAAGCAGTAGCAGCGCTGCCGCTGCCGTGGCGCACCGGCTGGGTTTTTGTGATGCTGAAATCGCGGTATTAATGCCGGGCGGACAAATCGACATCGCAATTAGTGAAAATTACGAGATCACCATGAAAGGTTCTGTCACTCGTATAGGTAAAATGTCACTTGATTTAGAGTGCCTGGATTTCGAGATTCCCGCATGATCGAAAGTTTATTGGGTGTCTTGACCATAGGTTTCCTCCTCGGAGCACCGGCAGGAATAACTCCGGGTCCAATGTTGGTGCTGATTATTTCCGAAACATTTCGTCACGGAGTCCGCGCAGGTGCAAAAGTGGCATTTATCCCTCTGCTGACAGATTTACCTGTTGTATTGGTTTCCGGATTTTTATTCGCAAAAATCTCAAATGTAGATTTCCTGCTCGGCGTAATTTCAATCGCTGGGGCAGTATTTATCACATATCTTGGTAGCAGAAGTATCAAACTCGCCGGCGCCGAAATTCCGGATCATACTCCCAAACCTCTCCGCTTGCGAGAGTTAATAATCGCAAACTTGACAAATCCAAATCCATACCTTTTTTGGTTTACTGTAGGCGCGCCCTTGATGGTCCGTTCGTTTCAGCAGACTTTGAGCTTAGGCGCCGCATTCCTCTTCAGTTTTTATCTTGGTTTGATTGGAGTAAAGTTTCTACTGGCAATCGTTGCTGGTAAATCCCGAAGTTTTTTGCAGGGAACTTGGTACAGACGTATCATGCAGTTCCTCGGTTTTGCATTAATTGGATTTGCTCTATTTCTGCTTTGGGACGGTCTGACTTTTCTTGGTTTTTACCCGCAGGGATAATTTCCGAAAGGACAATCCTATATATTTACTCGACATAATGATAAAGAGCTTATAGTATGCTACAAAGAAGCTCTATTTAACTCATGATGTTAACTTAATAATTTTGAAATTTACCACTCAATTAAATATATGTCAATCAACATCTCCACGTTACTTGAATCCCGAACTGCATGTGAAAAAGCGGATGCGGTAGATCCTTTACGTAACCAGCGGGAGGATTTTTACTTGCCGCAGGGGCTGATTTATTTGGACGGGAACTCTCTGGGCCCAATGCCTAAAAAAGCATTCGAACATTTGGAGAAGGCCATCAGTAACGAATGGGCCGAAGATCTGATTAGCAGTTGGAACAACGCAGGTTGGTGGAAGTTGCCGCAAACACTGGGTGAACTAATTGCGCCTGTTGTTGGAGCAGCTTCGGGACAGATAATTGTTTCTGATTCAACTTCGCTGAATCTGTATAAAACCGTCTATGCGGCTTTGGCTTTGTCTGAGGGACGCAATGTTCTAGTCTCAGAGTCAGACAGTTTTCCAACTAATCTTTATATTCTAGAAGGAATAACATCAGCTCAACAAAACATTCAAAGACGCTTGGTGGGCATAGATGGAGACTCTCTGGAGGAGTTGCTTGACGATAATGTTGCAGTGGTTACCTTCTCACATGTAAATTACCGTACAGGTGAACTCCTGCCGATTGAGGAACTTGTCAAAAAAACGCATGAGGCAGGAGCCTTATTTATCCTTGATACATGCCACAGTGCAGGAGTATTACCTGTGGAACTTGACAAATGGGGTGTAGATTTTGCGGTTGGTTGCACTTATAAATATCTAAACGGAGGCCCCGGTTCTCCAGCGTATTTGTATGTTGCAAAGCGTCACCAGCAAGTAGCGCTAAATCCTCTTTCCGGTTGGTGGGGCCATGCAAGTCCATTTGCATTCGAAAAAGATTTTCAGGCAGCGGAAGGTATTCTACGTTTCCAGACTGGAACTCAGCCTATATTATCACTCAGGGGACTGCAGGCCGGAATTGAAATTGCACAGACTGTTGATCTACAGATGGTTCGTAAAAAGAGCCAGCGCCTGACTCAACTTTTCATTGAGCTGGTAGAAAGAAGATGCGGCAATTATGAGGTGGCTCTTCAAAGTCCAACTGATCCTGAAAAAAGAGGTTCACAGGTATCTTTTCACTGTTTAAATGGTTTTTCTATAATTCAGGCTCTTATTGCCAGAAAAATAATTGCTGATTTTAGAGCACCTGGCATCATGCGGTTTGGTTTTGCACCCCTCTATGTGAGCTATACAGACGTCTGGGATGCTGCCGAGGCTTTGACTGATGTTCTCAAAACAGAAGAATGGCGTGAAGAACGTTTCCAGCAGAAACACGAAGTCACCTGAGTACTGCACAAACTCCTGTTATTTTAGTTTCATCAAATCTTATATTTCTCTAATAATTTCTAAAAAAAGCATTGATAAAGATGCTTTAAAGCGGATCCTCCAATCTTACTCAACTAATATTACTAAGAATTATATTTTATTTGGCGGTCTACGTAAATTTACTAATATCATTCATAACAAAGCCGTGGCAAAGTATAACACTCTGGAAGAATAAATTATTTAAAGGTTGAGTGGTTTTGACCTTAAAGCACATTAGCTCTCTCCATGCTTTGTTTTTTAACCACACAATCGTTTCTTAGTATTTCCAGAAGATCAATGGGAGCGGCAAACAGGAAGATCAATTGTTTTACAGCCTCCTAACAAGTGGTCATCTTTTGCCGCCTCGATTGTCTTACTTCGTTTTTCTGCAATTTCTCTCCGCTATTTATCTGAATATTCTGAGTTCGTTTTTGTTTTTTCTGGATTGTTGAATGGATTGTTGATTATGATGAAACTATCATTTTAACTTTAATAACACATTCAACAGCAAAAGATAATGGAATCTCTATTTTCCAGAATCGATTCCAAGCGTGAAGACTTGGTTTCGTTTACACAAGATTTAGTTCGCATACCAACGATCAATCCCCCAGGTGAGGACTACACAAAATGCGCCGAATTTCTCGGCACGCGTTTAGCGAAAAGTGGTTTTTCTCTGCTTTATGAACGCGCAAAAGACACTCCAGGCGATTCAGACCGTTATCCACGAAATAATATAATCGCGCGTTTTGAAGGCAAACATGCCGGACCTTGTGTTCATTTCAACAGTCACTTAGATGTCGTTGTGCCTGGGAAAGGCTGGACAGTTGATCCATTTGAGGGACTTGTGAAGGATGGTAAAATATACGGCCGAGGGACTTGTGACATGAAAGGCGGGCTCTCCGCGTCAGTGATTGCAATGGAAGCAATCCTTGAGGAAGGCATTGACTTTCCTGGTGCAATCGAAATTTCTGGAACAGTCGATGAAGAAACCGGAGGATATGGCGGTGTTGCTTTTTTAGCTGAAAAAGGTTTCTTCTCAAAACCACGCGTAGATCACGTGATTATTCCGGAACCTTTGAACGTGGACCGGGTCTGTCTTGGTCATCGCGGAGCATGGTGGGCGGAAGTGGAAACATTCGGCCGAATCGCACATGGCTCAATGCCTTTTCTCGGCGATTCCGCCATCCGGCACATGAGTGCCTTTTTGGAACTCCTTGAGCAAAGACTCTTTCCCGCACTGGACAAAAAGAAAACCATTATGCCTGTTGTTCCGGAAGGTGCGAGGAGATCAACTTTAAATCTTCAGTCAATTCACGGCGGAGAAGATGAATCATTTTCTGGAATGCCGAGTCCGCTCGTTCCTGATTCGTGCCGGTTAACCATGGACCGACGTTTTTTAATTGAAGAAGATATAATCGAAGTAAAAGCGGAAGTCACAGACTTATTAGAGGAACTCGCGGATTCGCGTCCGAATTTTCGTTATCAAATACGTGATATTATGGAATTTTTACCAACGATGACTGATGCGGAAGCACCAGTGGTAAAAGCTGTCAGTGCTGCTATTCTTGACATATTGGGAAAAACTCCGGAGCATGTCATTTCACCTGGAACCTATGATCAAAAACACATTGCCAGAATCGGACATCTTCATGACTGCATTGCCTACGGTCCTGGTATCCTTGAGCTTGCTCACCAGCCTGACGAATACATTGTAATAGATGACATGGTGACTGCGGCCAAAGTCATGGCGGCATCAACGTTAAAATTACTTGGGGTTAATTTGTGACATTATCGCAAAAACTCCTAAAGCTATAATTTGTCATTTCGATTGCAGGTAGAAATCTTAAAATGGCAACTTACAAAATTTCTTGCTTTGTAAGCAAAGACAAGGTTTTAGGTCTTTTTAGCGCTGCATCAATGTTGACTTGAAGCGGTTTGTCATTTTCAAAACTTGTTCTTCTCTAAAAATTATCAACAGCGATACATATAAAAAAGCGGAACCAGTCAGTAGTGCCAGAAAGACTATCCAGTTGTAAAAAATAAAAGGTCCTTTTTCCCAGAATCCATATCCACTTGCAAACCAGGTAAAAACTGCCATTCCTCCGGAAGCCAGCAAATAAAGCAGGAATGAACGCAAGGGCCACCATCTTTTTCGTAATTCAGTTTCATTCAGCAAAAAGAAAGTTAACAGTCCCCACTGAAACCAGGTCCCTGCCGCAAGTCCCAAAGCCAATCCGAAAATTTCCAGACTTTGGCTTAACCACCACCCCAAAAGCCCAGTCAGCAAAATACTAAACAGCGATACTTTCACCGGAGTGCGTGTGTCTTTAAGTGAGTAAAACAATGAAGTCTGCAAACGAATCATGGCAACAGCAGGAATGCTCAAAGCAAAGGCCTGAAGAGTGTGCGCGGTATTTTGAACGTCACTCCAGACATAGGCGCCATGTAAATAAAGCATTGCGACTATCGGCTCTGCCGCAATGGCCAATCCCACGCTGGCTGGAAAGACGACCAGTAAAGTAGTTGACATGGTAAAACGCAGGGTGCTGCGAATTTTATCCCAGTTTTCACTGGCTGTGTGTCGGCTTAATTCCGGAAAACTAGCAGTGGTTAAGGCAAAGGCAAAGACCCCCAAAGTTAACTCCGAAAGACGACTCGCGTTGTAATAGTGTGTAACTTGACCTGAGGGCATGAAACTGGCGAGGTTGCGCAGCACGATGATATTGATTTGATAAACCGCGACACCAAGCAATGATGGACCAAGTAATTTCAGCAGGCGGTTAATATTTTCATCATTGAAAAAAGTACTTGGTTTTAATGATTGACCGACTTTTCTCAGTGAAGGAATTTGAAGAATTATTTGCGAGATTCCACCCAAAAGCACACCGATGCCGATACCAATAATAGGCTCATCCAACAACGGTGAAATTCCGAAAGCTGCACCGATAATGCTGATATTTAATAAAATCGGTGCAGCAGCAGGCGCGGCAAATCTGCCTTCAGCGTTTAAAACTCCCATCGCCCAGGCAACCAGTGAAACAAAAATTAAATACGGAAACATGACTCTGGTCAGCAGCACCGTCAGTTCGTACTTTTCCGGACTTGATGCAAAACCTGCCGCAAACAGAAAAACCAACTGAGGACTGAAAATAATACCCAATCCGGTCAGTATGGTTGTTGATGCCAGAACGAGAGCTAAAGTTTTTGCCGCAAATTTCTTTGCTGCTTCCGGATTTTTACGGTCACGGATTTCTGTGTAGAGCGGCAGGAAAGCCAAAGTCATCGATCCCTCGGCAGTCAGGCGGCGCATAACATTTGGAATGGTGAATGCCTGCACAAAGGCATCCGTAATCCATCCTGCACCGAAAACATGCGCAATCACTAGATCCCGCGCCGCGCCGAGAATTCGCGAAAACAGAGTAAATATTGTAACAGTCGACGCGTGTTTCAGAATACGACGTGACTGCTCAGAATTTTCTTTCAAGGGATTGGATGTCAAGTAGTTCAATGTTGACAGAATTGACAACGGCTTTCAGCCTCGCAAGACTGCCGGTCAGCTTCCAAAAATAGCGGACTTTCCAAGTTCTGCTTCTATTTCAAGCAGACGATTATATTTGGCGATACGTTCGCTGCGTGATGCAGAGCCTGTTTTAATTTGACCGCCTGCCATTGCAACTGCAAAATCTGCCATGAATGTGTCTTCTGTTTCGCCGCTGCGGTGCGAGATTATGTAATTCCAACCTGCTTTCTGGCAAAGTTGAATGGTGGCAACAGTTTCAGATACAGTACCGATTTGATTGAGCTTGATCAGCACCGCGTTAGCCGCGTTTTGGATTACACCTTTCTTGACAAATTCAGTGTTGGTCACAAACAAATCATCGCCGACAATTTGAACTTTAGCCCCAAGTTTTTTAGTAATAGCAGCAAAACCATCCCAATCATGTTCATCCATTGGATCTTCAATCGAAACAATCGGATATTTTTCCACCATATTGTTGTAAAATGCAAGCATTTCCGTGGAGTTTTTTGTGCCTTGGCCGGACTTAAAAAAGTCATAGGTTCCGTTTTTGTAAAAAGATGAAGCAGCAGCGTCCATGGAGAGTGAAATGTCTTTTCCTGGCACAAATCCGGCAGCTTCAATTGCTTCAATTATCACTTCGCAGGCTTCTTCATTGCTGTTGAGATTTGGTGCAAAACCACCTTCGTCACCTACACTTGTGGCATAGCCTTTTTTAAGTAAAATCTTTTTCAGCGCATGAAATGTTTCTGCGCCGTAGCGCAGTGCTTCGCGGAATGTCGGCGCGCCAATCGGCATGACCATGAATTCCTGCAAATCAACACTATTATCCGCATGTTCTCCACCGTTGATAATGTTCATCATTGGCACCGGCAAACGAAATCCGCCCACTCCGCCAAGATAAGCATAAAGCGGAAGATTGTGAGAATTGGCGGCAGTTACCGCGTTCGCCATGGAAACACTGAGAATCGCGTTTGCGCCCAAATTACTTTTGGTCGCTGTGCCGTCCAGTTTGAGCATCATCCTGTCAATTTCCGCCTGTCTGTCAGGTGTCATACCGAGCAGTTCCGGAGCAATTTCCTGGTTTACGTTATCAACTGCTTTGAGAACTCCTTTTCCGCCATAGCGAGCTTTATCACCGTCCCTGAGTTCAAGAGCTTCATTTTCGCCGGTTGATGCTCCAGACGGAACAGACGCGGTTCCGCTTACTCCGCTTTCAAGTGTTACCGTTGTGCGGATTGTCGGATTACCACGTGAATCCAAAATCTCCATGGCTCTAATTGAAATTATTCGATCTCTCATAAATTCTTTTTTTGCTTTGGTTATATAATTTGAAGGTTTAGTGAAAACTCTGACACATAATATTTTGCAGCTAAAACTGAGAGAGAAACATTTATGATATTAGTGCTTAAAATCTGTAATGTTTTACACTGAGCTTGTAAAGACTATGTTTTAGGAATTATTGCAACTCCATCATAGTTTAATTCAGATTTAGTCTGGAAATCCCAATTGTAATGACAATAATTCTA
>JAPKDT010000069.1 GCA_028822475.1 SAR324 cluster bacterium | reverse complement strand
TGTCAAACAGATTCATACCTTAAACTAGCATAATTTTATATGTTACAGAAAAGTTGAGTAAAGACTAACTCAATTCCCGTATTTAATCAAGTGGTTAAATCGTCTGTCCAATTAACAATTTTACCAAAACTTCACGAAAACACTTGACCATTAGCCGGAGAAAATAGAGGATTTTAACTAAGCTTAGCTGTTTTAACTACAGCCTTTCTGTAGACTGTCACTATAAATTAATATTTCCAACCCAACCATAAATAAACTACGATAAAGAATAAATGCTCCTTAAAGCAATCCGCTCACAACGCCGTTTTGAACAAGTTGCAGAGCAAATTTCTAAATTAATCAATAAAAAGCTGAACTTTCTTATTAAAGTAAAATGAGTATTTACGGATATATCCGTTTGAACAGTCACCGTCCAACTCCGAAAGATTTAGGACTCAGAGAACAGGCCCGAGTTATTCGAACGTGGTCCGAAGAGCATGGTCTGGAGGTCCGCAAAATTTTCCGCGACACTGAATCCAGTAGCGCCAGTCTTGAATTACCAAACCTGAAAAAGCTGATTTCATTAATTGAACAGGGAAAAGTCAGTGTACTCGTTGTTGCACGATTAGACCGGTTTACACGGACAATCCGTCTCCATCAACAGTTGCTTAATTTATTTGCAGAACACAAAATACGCTTTATTTCTCTCGCAGAAGGTCTGGATTCAAAAACTAAAAGCGGTAAAAAAGTTTTGGAAGCGATCGCTATCATGGCACTTTGGGACGCAAAATTAATTCCTGACCGTACCCGTGACATGATTGTACGCAAGCGGGAACTTGGGGAGCGTGTGGGACATGCGCCGTTTGGCTACACATATCAAAAAAAACGTCTCACTCCTTTAACAAAAGAGTTGAGCATTGCTGAGATCATCAGAGAAAAACGCGAGCTGGAGAATTTCAGCTATCACAAAATAGCCAAGTTTCTCAACAGCCAACGTCTGCCTGCCAAACGCGGTGGGCGATGGTATGCGGAAACTATCAAATGCATTTGTGAAAATCCGCTCTACGAACGTTCATCCTCCTCAGGAAAAGGCACTGTTTCACGATAAGGTGAATGAGGTCTGAACTCTTCAATACCTCTACTGATCGCCTGTTTTTCTTCTTCCAGAAATTTAGCAATTGAATTGCGGAATCCTGGATGTTCCAACCAATGTGCACTGTAGGTAAGTTCTGGAAGGAATCCACGCTGAATTTTGTGTTCTCCCTGAGCTCCTGCTTCAAACAAGCTGATTCCATGACGGATTGAATATTCTATCGGTTGATAGTAACATAACTCAAAATGTAAACTCCGATAGTTTCGGTTACAGCCCCAGTAGCGTCCATACAAACAATTTCCTTTTTTAAAATTGATTGTTCCTGCTACACATTCTCCTTCTGCATAAGCCAAGATCAGCACCATACGTTCGCGCATTTTAGCATAAAGACGCTGAAAAAAGTCTGCTGATAAATACGATTGCCCCCATTTTTTATCAGTTGTAGAGAGGTAAAAAAGGAACATCTTGTTTATATGCTCTGGAAGTATCGCTTCGCCTTCAAGCACTTCCACGTTGATCATTTGCTGCTCTATTTGACGTCGTTCCCGTAAAATTTCCTTCCGGCGTTTACCTTTTAAGGTTGATAAGAAATCAGCAAAATCACGATAATTATTGTTTTTCCAATGGAACTGAAAACTGTGGCGGATGAGGAATCCCATTGCAGTAAAAGCCGGCAACTCTTCTGCTGTGATGAATAAAAAATGGAGAGATGTACACTGTCTGTCGCGCATACTGGCTAAGGCTCCTTCCAGCAGTTTCTTGCGGACATTTTCCGTATCTGCGCCAGGATGCACAAGCAGTTTAGAACCTGTTGCAGGCGTGAAAGGAATTGCTGAAACAAGTTTGGGATAGTAATTCAGACCATGCTGTTCATAAGCCTTCGCCCAGCCCCAGTCAAAAATATACTCTCCGTATCCATTGTTTTTTTCGTAAAGACAAATCGCCCCCTGCAGCTTTTGCTTTTCCCACAAAGTCAAATGACAAGGCAGCCATCCGGATTCTTCACCTACACAGGAACTTTCTTCCAGAGCAGCCAAAAAAGCATGCTCCGAAAAAGGGAACTCGCTTCCAGATAATGAATTCCATTGCGTGGGTGAAACTGCTTTTATGTTAGTTTCAGATCTGAGCTGCACAACTTTTGATATAGAGAGGGTGAAACCGGAATGTGAATTTTAGCTGTAAAGTCGGGAAAGTTAGGTGTAAATAAAACCAGACTCTACAGTTACTGGAGGTCGGACGCACGCACATAAACAAGCTTGTTCTTCCGCACATAACTAACTATTTGTAATGAGGTTCGTTTGATGGAAGAAACATCCTTGAAAAACACGACTTGAAAAGGCACTTCTTGATCTTTAGTAACGCTAGTCATTAATGATCCTTTTTGTGCTTCAGTTTCTGAATTTGAATTAAGCATCTTCAAATCAACAGAATGACGCAGAGACTTAATTTTCAACGGACTCAAGGTTTCCAATTGTACATCTGAGAGTACAACTCCAGCAAAAGTAAAGTGGCTGGAAATCATTTGTTGCTCTGAGTCAAAAGCAAATGCCTTTAACTGGATTTTTTCTACCTGATCGGACTCAAAAAAAGTATTCCTGATTGAACCTTCTACCACAAATAAAGGAAGCCGGTTATAACCGTTTTCTACTTTTCTTGCTTCAAACTCACCGATAAACTCTAACTGATGTACGTTTCCACTCGCCAACTGACGGAAAATTGCTAAGTCAAATATTTTGAGATAACCGCCAATAAAACCCAAAACTGCAATTCCCATAACTGCAAGCATGACGAAAATCACAAATTTTTCCTGGAAACCGAATTTGTCTTTAGACTGCTCCGTCAAATTATTTGCTTGCAGTTCTTTTGTTTCTGCTGGTTTTATTGTTGTTTGTCTAGAGTCTGTTTTATTCACGTCTGATTGTTTAGCCTTTATCTTTATCTTTATCTCTGTAGTCTTTTGGGTTTTCAAGTCCTTCAACAGACTGTTGTCCCATTCTTCCTGCGTTACTTTAGGCTTTTTTATTGACGTCGGTTTTCTTTGAACATTTAATAGATTATTTTTATTAGTTTTTTTAACAGACGATTTTTTTACACCCAGTTCTTCAAGGATAGAAGTTGCGGTATCTGCTGCAGTTATCTTTTGCTGTTGCTTTCGTGAGATAGAGGACGTACTTTCTTTATGAAGCTCCTCTGAATTACTTTCGCGGGAATTCAGTGAAAATTTTTGCGGCTTTCTCGCTATCATGATTTTTAAGATATTATTGATTAAATATTCGTAAATAGTCTACTTATCCAGTATGGATAACAGGGACTGATCTTCACATTAGTTTTTAAAATAATCAAGTCTACGCTAGAAAAGTGAACGTCATCTTTCAACTGCCAGTTATGACTCCAAGCAGGATAAACTGCGGTTTTTTATATTCCTGGTCATCCAACGGAAAAGCTACTTCGATTTTTAAAGGTACTTGAAACAATGATGCCGTATCCACAGTCCATTCAATACCTATTCCAGCATTCTTCCTAAGTTTTGCTTTTGCAGATGAATTACCTTGCGACCATATTTTCCCTTGATCATAAAAAATTGTCCCCTGAATTTTATAGGCGCTTACCAGACCCCACAAAGGCGCGCTAATTAAAGGAAATTTATAATCCAATTTTGAGGCTAACAAATGTTCGTCACTCAATATTGTATGTTGAGGATATCCCCGTAAGACATTCGGTCCGCCAAGTTGAAATTTTTTCTGCAGCGGGGTTTCCCCGGAAGTAGTCGCGTGAGTTATGTCTAACTTGAACAACTTCCTGTGACCTACACGCAGGATTTGTCCGAAAGTTACCCCACCCCTTACATAAGAAAAATCGCTTTTCAAAGCCAAAGCTGGTTGTTCATTCCAGATGTCCCAATTAAGTTCATAGAAATCCTTCGGCCTAAAACTGCCAGTATGTTTCAACAGAAAGGCGTTTAATTTTCCTGTTTCAGTTACTTCACTTTCAGTTGAATTGCTGTCTGCAGAAAATAGTGTCTCGCGTGAAAAACTTGAGTGAAATTTGTACTGCAGATCACCCGGGTTGTTTGGAGGTTTGTAAGTCGTCCTGACTCCCTGTGAACGAACCCCTCCAGACTCCTGCACGCTAAATCCTGCTTCCAAACCATACAAACCCAGGTTGTCTCTGTCCAGATTGAACATGTAAAGCCCTCGTTTATTTTTTGTGCCGTAGCCTGGAATAGCATATACACGATAGTTATCTAACTTGTAGCTAATTCCTAGACCAAATGAGTTCCCATCAAATGTATTGTTGGCAAATCCTGGAACCAGCAGTACCAGTTGTTCCCTCTGTTTTTTCCAATCTAAAACAAAACGAAACCGGTAAAAATTGAATGAGTGATTATTCATCCTGGATGTTTCCAGCAACTTTTCATCGGGATCAAGTGAAACTTTTTCTGGATAACTTTCTGTAACAAACCGTGCCGTTTCCTGTCGTTCAAGACCAGGTAGCATTTTGCGAATTTCTCTACCGTCTTTAGTTCTCAGTGCCACCACAACCGGCATTTTGGCAGCGCCAATTTTATTAATTATTATTTTAGTTTCATATTTTCCGTTTGACAAAGTCCTGGTTGTTGAATCCTCAAAACTATAATCCAAGGTCTGTGCTGACCTGAACCACTGAGAAAAAAACCATTCCAGTGATCCATAACCGCCCGCGTTGTATGGACTTTCTGCAGGCAGCGACGGTGTCCTGAGATGAGGCCGATTAAACTTTTCAAATGCCTGCTGAATTTCCTTTATACTTACCAGTTTTTGCTGATTATTTTTGAAAAAATGCTGAAGCCCCTGTTGAAATGCTCTGTGTCCCAGCAAGTACTCCAGCATGGAAAAGACCATTGCGGATTTGTAAGTCAGTGTCTGCAAATATTTCTGGGAATCTGGATTTTTTCTGAAAGAAGACAAGATAGGATAACTCAATTTTGGAGAGATATTGTTTGCCATACTTTCAAAATAATGATCGCGGTAACGTGGATTCAACCAGTCAAATGCGTCAAAAATTCCGGTTTCCGGGCCAAACTTGTGCTGAAAAAAACCTAAGCCCATAAAAGCAGGAAGGCCCAAATTAAGCCATTGTTGTGTATCCTCGTTACTCCAGACTGATTCTCCAAACCAAAGCTGTGCCAGCCTTCGTGTCATAAATCCAAGAGCTTGCCGGTCCATTAATTCAGCACTTTCATAATTCGGTCTGGGCACCAGAACAAGATTATTTATCACATCCACTTGTTGATATTCAGCTTCTACCTCAACTATCCTAATTGATTCCCATGGTGATTTGAGCCCATAACGTGTATGCATAAATTTCAAAAAATCCGCACTCCAGTTATGCAGAAGTTCGGCTCTGCGTTCATGACCTTTAAGATAAAATGAGGTAATTTGAGAGCCTGCTTTTGCAGTAACATGAACAGACTTTTCAGCAGAAATATCGACTCTTCTTTTTACTTCAAATTGCTGATGAACCTTGCTGAAAATCAAGGGAAATTTCTTAAGAGGTTTTTTAGTAACAGGGAGAGTCAGCTCCTGACCAGCCAACAATTTATAATTTCCAGGCGTAGTAATTAATGTTCCTGCCTGAACTGCTTTCCAACTGACATCAAATGTCGCGGGAGAAGGATTATTCCCTGAAGTTGCCCAGCCTTTCTCTTTGTCAGTTTGATCCCCTTTCCAGCTCAACAATCTTGGATGCCAATTTGCGGTCAGCAGCATACCGTTGACCGTCCCTTCCTGCGCATGTTCAGGAAATTTAGTTGAAAATTCTAGTTGAATTGTTGACTCACCGGGAAAGCCCTGAGTGTCCGGAATATCCTTCGGCAGAAAAATACGTAAGAGTCCCTGTGCTGTTGAATAACCTACTTCCAGATCAGGATTTTCTTCCAGTTTATAATCAAGCTGACGCTGTGTTGTTGCAGACTCCGGATGGAATGAATTTACAGATATGATCTTCAGATTACCAGGACTAAAACCTGTTGGAGATTTTGGATCTTCAAGATTATCCTGAAAGCGATTTAAGGAAAATACCGGCACAATTTTATGTTTTCTTATTCCACGTTCATCCTGAAAAAGGAAACGGTTTCCCGGCAGCGCAAATAATAATTCATTATCCGGATATGCTTTGCGAGTGAAACGGACTTGCATTTTTCCCACAAGAAGTGTCTTATCGTGGTCATAAGTAACTTCTATTTTATAATGAGGAAACTTGGTAGAATTCAGATTACTTGCTTGTAAAAGCTGAGGCCTGAAAACAAAATACAGCCCACAAACAAACAAAGCAGCGAGCGCAAAAAGAGAAACAAAACTGCCTCTGCTTTGCGTTGCTGATTTTGAACCAGTAATTTTCAAACTTGAACCTGAAACCTTAAAATGGCTTCGATCTTCACCAAAATAATTCAAGGTGAAATTCCTTGTGAAAAAATTATTGAAACTGATGCAGAAATTGCATTTTTAGACATCATGCCCAGTGCCGCGGGACATACGCTGGTAATCCCAAAACTTGAAGTTATGCGATTAGAAGATTTACCTGAAACTCAGGCCATCTCACTGATGCTCACATTGCAGCAAGTGGCGAAAGCAGTCAGTGCATCTTTCGATGGAATTGACTACAATCTAATCCTTAACAACGGAGCAAATGCCGGACAAGAGGTGGAGCATGTCCACTTTCACGTACTTCCACGTGCAGAAGGAAGCCCCGGACCTTTTCGGAAACATATCCAATATGCTGAAGGAGAGATGCAAGAAGTAGGAGCAAGAATAAGAAATTGTCTTTGATGATCACAATTTTTGAAAATATTTACAAGAACTGATTCCGATGAACTTTGCCGCCATTGAAATTGGCAGTAACGCGGTACGCATGATTGTGGGGGAATTAACTGATTCTTGCGAATTGCGGGTACTGGAACGCTGGAGTGCTCATTTACGTTTGGGCGATTCAGTTTTTGAGAACGGAGTGATTCCTGAAAATATTGTTCAGCAACTGGAGCAGACAATTCAGGGTTTGCTGCAGGAATCACAAAATTTTTCACAAGTCAAAGTGTCGCTCTCAGCTACAAGCGCAATGAGAGATGCTGAAAATCGTACTGAGGTTGTCTCACGTCTGCAAACCTTGGTCGGTCATCCTGTTAAAATACTTTCCGGAAAGGAAGAATCGCAATGTTTACTGGAAGGAGTGAAGTCATTTTTGCCTCAAACTCTTTTCAGCAAATTTCCGTTAAAACAAACTATTTTGGCGGATTTAGGTGGCGGAAGTTTGGAAATTTCTTTACTCGAATCCGCAGACAAGAGCAACAGCAGTCGGAATAATTTTCTGCATAGTTTTGATATTGGTACACTGCGGTTGAAGAAAATGAATCCTGTTCTGCAGCAACTGGAATCAAGACTGACCGAAGAGTTGAATCAGCTTTACTCAGTGAATCCGCAAGACAGTTCTCACTTGATATTAACAGGCGGCAACGCAAAAACATTTGCCCGTTTATTTACTAAAGTTTCTACTAAATATGTGTCTGATAAAAGCAGCACAAATCTTCAAGAAAACTGGTTGAGTATGGACTGGAGCGAATTTGAGCGCATTGAACAATTCTTTCAGCAACATTCTGTGGAAGAACAGCAAGCACGCTGGGGACTCCGAGTACAACAGACTGAAATTTTCAATATCGCACTGGCGGTCTTTCGTATTATCGGCGAAAAACTTAGAACTGAACGCTTAAGTATTCCGTTTTTTGGTTTGAAGGAATCTTTATTATTAAATCTGGTTTCAGCAAATATTAAAAAATCACAGGAAGATATTACACTTGTTTTGACTTCCGGACCTCCAAAAAAGTTTAAAATCAGTACATGAAAAATAACAAAGACAAACTTCAACAAACAGAAGACAGAAAAGAAATTGAACAACACTGCGGATTTATTGGCTTGATCGGCAGACCGAATGTCGGAAAATCGACTCTGTTGAACCAACTCGTTGGTCAGAAAGTTTCTATCACTGCACACAAAGCCCAAACGACCCGAAACCGTATTCTTGGTATTAGGACTGAACTTAACACACAGATTGTTTTCATCGACACTCCCGGGATCCACCGTCCAGAAAAACTGCTTAACCGCAAAATCGTAGCTTACGCAACTGAAACTTTGCGGGATACTGATTTGAACTTATGGATAGTTGAACCATTACCGGCATCTTCTTTAGAGAAAAGAGAACTCTCCTTTTTGCATCGGGAAGATCAGGAAATTCTCAAACTGCTGGCTGGAAAGGAAAAACGGACGGTGCTTGTTTTGAATAAAATTGATACAATACCTCAGGAACAGGCACTAGTCAGTATTGAAAAATTAGCAAAGCTGGCTGATTTTGCGGAGATTGTTCCGGTCTCGGCCCTGAAGTCTACAAATGTCGAACACCTGGTTGAAACCCTGAAAAAGTATCTTCCCGTTCATCCTTTTTATTTTGAGACTCATCAGGTGACAGATGCCTCTGAACGTTTCCTAGCAAGTGAATTTGTGCGGGAAGAACTTTTTTTACGTCTGCAACAGGAAATCCCATATTCTGTAGCTGTCATTGTAGAACAATTTGAAGATGACCCCAAGTGCATTAAAATTGCCTGTACAATTTGTGTGGAACGTGACTCTCAGAAAGGGATTATCATTGGTAAAAAAGGCGAGATGCTGAAAAAAATTGGCACTGCCGCACGTAAAAAAATTGAACGTTTGCTTGGAAACAAGGTCCATTTGGCACTGCATGTTAAAGTTTTAAAACAATGGTCAAACAATGCCCATCATCTGCGTTCCCTCGGATTTAACTAGTGCACAGAACAGATACCGGAATAGCATCAGCAAGCTAACTCACTGCAAAAACAACTAAGTCAGCATTTATGAAGATCCGGAAAAAAATAATCTTAGGCATTGTTCTGCTTGTTTTCGAATATTCAATGTATCAAATTTCATTGGAATTAGGCCTTGCTTCACTGGTTTTGATCTGTGCGATATTGTGCATCTGGATTGTGCTAAATAGAATCACAACGGTTGTTGTTCATCCGGAACTGGTACTTTCTTCAGCACCGTTTCGGGATTCCCCTAATTCCCCAAAAAAAGACATCCTTCCAGTAAATCAAAGAGCATCCGATGCTGAAACTTTAATTCCGGGTGTGAACGCAAACATATTTGAACAATTCAGAGAGAAATTAAATTTAAGCCCAACTCCGGATTCTACGCCTTCAGCGGAATCTCTTTCTACTGAGGAATCTGTTCCCTCCTCCGAAAACTCTGGAACCCCGGATTTGGTAACCGAAGCCTATCAAAATTCCGGCATATTCAATGGACCTGATAATTTTTCTGAAGAACTCGATGAAGTTGAACAAGTTAAAGTGACTTTGAGCGAAAACGCAAAAGTTCTGCAGGAAAAAAGTGAAGATGACTCTGAGATCAAAGCTGAAGTTGGCCTGGAAGAAAAACAGGAACTTGCCGAAGAAGCAGAGCAGGTAGAAGCAGAAAAACAGGAAAATATAAACAGCGATAACCTTGAGACTGAAAAAAAGCTCGGCGCAGGTGAAGCAGCACTGGAAATACTTTCAAGTAAACATCAGGCATTAAAAGAACAAACAGAAAGTATAGCAGTGGAACCGCTCGTAGATTTCGATGAAGATCTTTTTGCGGATGAGCT
>JAPKDT010000068.1 GCA_028822475.1 SAR324 cluster bacterium | reverse complement strand
CGCAAACTTACTTCAAAAAGATCCCTTGCGGTGCGTTCATCATTCATACTCAAGAACATCCGAATAAGAGCATGCTGCTCCGGTCTGTACATACTTATATAAGACTGTCGTGTATTGTCTCCTGCAACCCAGAGCACACGATCCAAAAAGGCGTTACGCCGTGTAAATCCTGTTTTGAAGACATCATAAGCATCTTCAGTTTTGCCCATTGTTTTGAGCAGATTTGCCAGGTTGTTCAGTGTTTCAAAAGTGTATGGATGATTCTCTCCTAGTACTTCTTCTTCAAGTTTAAGCGTATCGCGAAACATTTTAAGCGCTTCGTCCTTTTTACCCTGAACCACATACAGTTCACCGATGTCATTCATACTTCGTAGAGTATCCGCATGACGTTTGCCAAAAACTCTTGTTCTGCCTGCCAATGCAGCTGAGATATGTTTTTCTGCTTCAGCCAAATTACCAAGTGACTTTTGCACACGACCAAGATTGTTTAACGCTTTCAGAGTATTCTGATGATCAACACCCAACTGCTCGCTCCACATCCGGTGAACTTTTGTAAAAATTGGTCGGGCCTCCTCAAAACGTTTATCACGCAGGAAAAGGTAAGCTAAGTTGTTTTGATTGGTTAGTGTGTTGGTGTGTGTTTCTCCAAAAACCTCGGTATTGTATTGAATGACTTTTTTATAATTCATTTCTGAACGTTTAAAGTCGCCTTGAGATTCATAAAGGAAAGCCAGGTTATTCAGCAAAGCAAGTGTGGTGGGATGACGCTCGCCCTGAATTTTCCCGGAGATGGCAAATGCTTTTTGGAAAAGTGGTTCTGCTTCATCATAAAGACCTTGATTCTCAAGTAATAAGGCCAGGTTATTCATCACAGAAACTGACTGTGGAGATTCCTCGCCAAGTGCTTTTATCATCAGGCTCAGGGATTTCCGGAACAGTTTTTCCGCTTTTTGGTAATCACCGAGGCGGCGGCGGACGCTGGCCAGATTATTCAGGTCACCGGCAGTGTTTGGATGTTCTTCTCCAAGCAAAACCAGATCAATTTCGTAAACCTGCTGATGAAACAACAAGGCTTTTTTAAGCTTACCTGTATCTTCATAAAGCTGAGCCAAATGACTTTTGATCTGTACAACAAGGGGATCTTCTTCACCATATTCTGCAACTGCTCCCTGCAGGCTTTGTAAAAATAATTTTTCTGCCTGTGAATATTTACCCTGCTGACGATAGATTTCTGCAAGATTTTCTTTGCTCTCTAAAATTAAAAAATTTGTTTCTTCCAGAACTTCGTCCATCAAAGGCAGAGCTGTTTCGAATAATTCCTGTGCTTCTATTAATTTTCCTTGAGCAAGATGCAACTGTGCTAACTTAACCATTGTCGAAAGTGTGTCAGCATCTTTTTCACCTAAAATAGTTTTATATGCTTTCAGTGCCTGACTGAGCATATCCTCTGCTTCTGCGATACGTCCTAACTCCTGTAAATTCAAAGCCACTGCTTTCATTCTGAAAGCACGTTGTGGATCATCTTCTGGAGAAAGCCGGAGGGCTTCCTGTAATACCGGCTCAGCCATTTCAGGATCAATCGAATTGAGAAATTCACCGTAATTGTCCAGTACCGAAAGTGTCTCCGCTGCTGCTTCTCCAAAAGATGCAACGCTGGTTTCAAGTGTCAGTTGGTAAATCTGGTTCGCCTCTTCCAGTTGGTCCAGTTCTGTATGGATTTGCGCCAACAGCATTAAACTTGAGATAGATTCCAATGAACCGGAACCAAAAGCTGTTTCCGCGAGATTTACTGCCTGCTGAGCAGAATTCAAGGCACCCTTGAGGTTCCCTTCCTGATAAAGCTGTTCAATTTCAGTCTGACGTAAATTCCAGGACTCTTCTGCCTTTTCAATTGCTGTTTGAGAAAAGGCCGTTTCAGCAACGCTTAGTGTCAGTAAAAGAATAACGAAAAGTCCTGTGATTACGGACTTTAAAAAAGACTTTCTTTTTTGCATATGGAACTCTTTGGTAATTAATAATGGTCTATTGTACATCATTTCGCTACATTTCTGCCAATAATCAAAAAGACATTTGTTAGAAAAAATGCTACTGCATCTTTAACATACTTAAAGTCCAGGCTAAAGCTCTCTCAATTCATGTTTTGAAAAAGTCAAAAAGTGATTTAAAACAGGCAGCGCTTTTTTCCGTAAAATTAAGTTCCAAAACGTTCTTCTAAACTTTCTAAATTCTGCGAAGACGTCTCCCACTGTCTGAGATTTTTTGAGAGTTGATCACTCAATTCGCTCTTTTCAATTTGCAATTTCTGGACTTCATCAGCAGAAGTTTGCTGAAAAAAATCCTCAATACTAAATTTTGCTTCAATTGCAGAAATTTTTGTTTCAGTCTCTTCTACTAAACTTTCAAAACGTGTCGCTTGTTTTTTTAATTTAGAAATTTCACGCTGCATTTTTTTACGTTTATCATAACTCAATTCCTTCGGTGCAGATTCTGGAGCGGTGGTTTGTGCTCTTGTTGTCGAAAGTGGCTGCTCACGGTTAAGATGATCATCGCCAAATTTTTCCAGATATTCCTGATAACTTCCAGAAAAATCTCTGACACCGTTAGGAGTTAACTCGAGGATGTGCGTTGCCACCTTAGAGACAAAATGCCGATAGTGACTGACTACCAGTACAGTACCTTCAAATGCTTGCAATGCATCTCCCAGTGCAGCGACACCTTCAAGATCCATGTGATTTGTAGGTTCGTCAAGGATCAGGATATTTCGTTTTTCCAGCATTATACGTGCAAAGAGCAAACGTGCGGACTCACCTCCACTCAAGGCGGAAACCTGTTTGAGTGCCTCATCTCCTGAAAACAAGACACGTCCGAGTAACCCGCGGATTGCACCGATCGGCTCGTGAGGCGCAGTCGCATAAAGCCAGTCATAAGCACTGATTTTCCCACGCAGTTGCTCGTGGTGATCCTGCGCGAAATAAGAAGTATGTGCCTCATAACCCCACTCGAAAGTCCCTTCGTCTGCAGTCAGCTGATCCAGAATTATTTTCAGCAAAGTCGATTTTCCAATGCCGTTTGGACCAATGATAGCAACTTTTTCTCCACGTTGAATTTCAAAAGAAATATTTTTCAGAACTTCTGTATCAGCAAATTTTTTGCTCACATTGTTTACAGTAAGTACAGTTCTTCCGGAGGGTCGTGACTGCACGAAGCTTAAATCCGGAGAGATACGCGAGGAACGTTTTACCTCAGGCACATCCATTTTATCGAGTTGTTTTACACGTGACTGAGCTTGTCTGGCTTTGGTTGCTTTTGCACGGAAACGATCAACAAAAGCCTGCAGTTCTGCCGTTTTACGTTCATAACTTTTTATTTCTTTAAGTTTTTGTGTTTCTGCCAGCACCTTTGCTTCAATAAATTGTTCATAGTTGCCTGTGTAAAGTCGTAATTCCTCGTAATCTATGTCAACGATATAACCTGCAACAGAATTTAAAAAATTGCGGTCATGCGAAATAAAAATTAATGTGCCTTCAAACTGTGAACATAAATATTTTTCCAGCCAGAGGATTGAAACGATATCCAGGTGGTTTGTCGGTTCATCAAGCAGCAGTACATCCGGTTGTTGAAAAAGCAGTTGCGCCAACAGCACACGCAATTTAAAACCGCCGGATAGCGCATTCATCGGACCGGTGTGGTAACGCTCACCGATTCCGAGTCCGGACAATAATTCCGCGGCAAAAGGTTCTGCGATATAACCGTCTTCTTCTGCAATTATTTCTTCCAACTGACCCAGCCTGTGTCCGGTTTTACTGTCAAAATTTTCTGTCTCAAGCAGTTTTTCCTTCTCAAAAAGCGCATCACACAAGACCGGGCGTCCGAGCAGTACCACATCAATTACACGATTGTTCTCAAACTGAAAATGATCCTGCTGTAGCACACCTACTTTCAAATCACGTGGAACTGAAATTGTTCCTGTATAAGGTTTTTCTTCACCGGTTATCAAACGCAGAAGTGTGGATTTTCCGGAACCGTTTGCTCCTACAAGTCCATAGCTTTTTCCTGGATCAAAAGTGATCGAAGATTTTTCAAAAAGAGTCTTTTTGCCATACTGCATGGCTAAGTCAGCAATGCTGATCATTTCATTTTTAAATGCTAAAATTATTTATTACTGCACAAATGTCTAACTGCCTTTGCTTTACGATACGAAAACAAATTAATCCAACAGTTTTTAATCTTGTTTTACAGGGTGATTATTTAATAGCTATTTTATAAAAAAACTTGATGAATTTCAATGCAATTCTCAGATGTTGCTGTACAGACTTGCTTAAATGGAATCCTGACTTAAGTTCACATTAATTAATTACTCCGGGGTTGCCGAGCGCAGGATATTAAGTTATCTTGAATTGTGACTTAATTTATAATCTATAAACTCTCTGCGTCTAATGCACCGTAATGTAATCATCCGGGAGTACAGTCTGGAATTTGATCCGCTGCTGCCTGATCAAGAATCCCTGCTGATTCAACTCTGCGAGCATCTTTTCCGTTCCGGATTTGTTTTTCATGATTCGACTGAAACTGAGATGGAAGCCGGCGGCTCGGTGATAGGTGACTTTTTTGATCAGGAAGCAGAACTGCTTCGTGAACTCGTGCCCAGGAAACGCTTCAACAGTTTTAATGATTATCTGAATAATTTTGGCTGGTCCGCAGAACTGCTGCAAAAAAAACTTCGTCTGCGAATCCTGAAAGCATTTGATCAGTTAGCAAAAGGTAAACATCATCATTTCAATATCCGTTATAATATCACGCAAGCTCTGCGTAAGCCTGAAAACCATGCGCTGTATGATCTGCTCTTGTACATTGAAATGTACTACAACCTGATTTTAGCCAAGCAGAAGACTAAAGTTGAGGACGCGCTAGAGGAAACTGATTTCCCAAAAACGAACTTCAAACTGGAAGACTTAATGCAGTTAAGAAGTCAGCTTCAGGAACGCCTTGAAGGACGCGAACTGGTTAAGGGATTTCTGAAACATATCGCTAAAGCACGCGGAGTTTCTCCTGAAAGTCTTGTGCCGCGTGAAAAAAAACAAGAACACTCATATCCTCCAATAATTTTTATCCGGCCTTCAAAACAAAGCACATCTGCCGTAAAAGCTCCGGCAGTTATATTACCTGACATAAATCAAACTCCAGAAAAAATTGTTGAAGATGACGAACCAGAAATCACTTCTGCCGCCGAAGAGCAGGGTCAGCAAAATGAATTTATTCTTGAACCTGTTTTGGAACAATTTGCTGATGCACCCACTGCTGAAATAGCTGAGGAAAATATTGCAGAGGAAGTTCCAGAGGATAATCTGAGGGAATTAAATTCTTCCGTAATTCCTAATGATGAGGATGAAGAAGAATCTAAAGATGAAGAAACTGAGGATATTTCAACAAGTGGTAATTTTGAAGATAATTCTGAAGCACAAGCACCTCAACCGAGCCTTTCTTCCGCAGACTTGCTGAGTGAACTGGATGAAACTGCAGAGGAAGAGTTCATTGAAGATGATGAAGATGGTTTGCTGCAGGATGATCCTGAAGATGACGATGTAGTGTTTGGCAGCAAAAAAATAACAAATGCTGCTCTGGAAAAATTTGTGAGGCAGTATGCTGACAGCACGCTGAAATTTCTTTTACGACGTAATTTAGACGGTAGACCATTGTCAGTAGAAATTGAGGAAGTCTATGTCGGCTGGGAAAAACGAGGATTATCCCGGAAGCGCTTGAAAAATTATGTACTCAAACTGATGGAGTGGTCAGAAATGCCTGACTTGCCAATTCTTGATCTCCTGCAAACACTCCGCGAACGTGTCTACGAAGTTTCGAATAAGAATGAGAGTTGAATAATTTTGCTTTTCAGTGGCTCAGTTCTTTACTTAATTTTGAAAAATAGTCCAAACTTTCCGGATTAGCAAGAGCAGCGGTATTTTCAACAATTTCGTTTTTAATCGTCTGCAAAGCAGCTTTTTCCACTTTTTTCCCGCTGATCGTTCGCGGCACTTCCGGAATTGCTAATATCAGTGACGGAACATGACGCGGAGTATTGTCACGACGAACAGCCGCTTTTATTTTTGCAACTAGTTCCACATTAAGTTGAAGTCCTTCACGCAAAACCACAAACAGCACGATTCGTACGTCATTTTTCCAGGGCTGTGCTACAACGAGACTGTCCATAATCTCCGGCATTTCCTCAACCGGCCGATAGATTTCGGAAGTACCAATCCTCACTCCTGCGGGATTAAGTACAGTGTCGCTTCTCCCGAAAACAATCACACCTCCGCGTTCCGTAATTTCGATAAAATCACCATGTGTCCAAACTCCTGGAAACTGCTCAAAGTAAGCCTGATGATATTTTTCACCAGATTTATCATTCCAGAAACAGATTGGTGTTGACGGAAATGGGGTGACACAAACCAATTCGCCTTTTTCACAAACAACTGATTTTCCTTCAGGATTATAGGCAAGAATATCCATGCCCAGACTTTTGCACTGAAGTTCCTCCGAGTATACCGGCAGATTAGGATTACCGCCCATGAAACAACCGACAATATCTGTTCCGCCCGCGACAGACATCAGTGCGACTGAAGCAACTTCCTCATAAACCCATGAGAACAAATCCGCTGGCAGCGGAGATCCGGTTGATAAAATCGCACGCAGGGAATCCAGCCGATGATTAGCTTTTGGTGAGTAACCGGCTTTATTCACCGCACCCAGGAACTTTGGACTTGTACCAAAATGCGTAATACGCTGATCATCTATTAAATGCCACATTCGTCCCATGTCCGGAAATCCAGGTGCGCCGTCATACAAAATCAGTGTTGCACCTGATGCAAGTCCACTCGCCAGCCAGTTCCACATCATCCAGCCGCAGGTAGTATAATAAAACAGGCGGTCACCAGGCTGTACATCTGCGTGATAACGGTGTTCTGTCAGATGCTTGAGCAGAGTTCCACCTGCACCGTGTACAATAGATTTTGGTAAACCGGTTGTACCTGATGAATAAAGAATGTAAAGCGGATGATCAAAAGGCAGTTGCGCGAATTCTAAAGGGGCCGCGGATGTGTCGAGCAAAGTTTCCCAATGCTGTTCTTTGCCCTGCAATTCCATCGGAGTTTCAGTAAATGCTGCAACAACCACAGCTTCAATTGAAGAAATTCGCTGACTGATTTCACGGATTTTATCCAGACATTGATGTTCTTTGCCGTTGTAGTTATAGGCATTGACTGTGATTAAAATTTTTGGTGAAATCTGTCCCAGCCGGTCGTAGATGCCGTTAATGCCAAAATCTGGTGAGCAGGAAGACCAAATTGCACCCAGACTCGCTGCTGCCAGCATACCGATAACTGCTTCAGGACAGTTCGGCAACACAGCAGCCACTCTGTCATTTTCTGTAACTCCTAGAGCCTTCAGCCCGGAAGCACATTGCGCCACTACTTTTCGCAGATCCGCATAACTCAGCGAACGTGTTGAACCGTCTTCTCCAATAAAACAAAGTGCTTCATTTTCCGACTTTCCCTGTGCCAGTAAATTTTCCGCAAAATTTAACCTTGTTCCTGTAAACCAGCCCGAAGACTCAGTTCCGATTTTTTCGCTGAAGCCTTTTTTACTCATCACTTTGTCCCAAGGCACAGAGCAACGCACCTCACAATCACGCCAGACCTCTTCCCAGAATAGTTCAGGGAACTCAATTGACCATTGGTGCAGCGTTGAATATTCGATATTCTGAAGATTGTACTTTTGCTGAATTTTATGGCTGAAATGTGTGAGCAGGGTTTTTTCTTTTTCTTCCTGACTTGGCTGCCAAAGAGGCGGGGACATTTTTTCTCCGTTTATTATTTGAATTGTAAATCGATCAACTTGGAGGTGATTGTCCCCCCCCAGTTTTCCGGAACAATTTCGTCTATTGGAAATCCAAACTCTTTTGACTCACCGGGCGCTAACGCAGAAGAATCACTGAATGAATAATTGTTGACAGGAAAAAATTTGTGTACCGTTGAAAGTTCTCCTGCTTCAGCAAAGAACTCTACACTCATTGTCGCAATCTTAATCGTGCGTTCACCATTATTCGAAATCACACCAAAAATTGCTGTTCCCAACTTACCTTTTGATGTGCCTGCTCCAATTTTCACACCCTGAAGTTCAACTTTGCTGAGTTCATTTTGTAATTCTTCATTCTTCATTTTCTGGAAATAAAAAGTTAAAATCAGCAGAAAAATTATTATAACACCCAGTACGGTGAAGGGTTTGTGGCGGGTAAAAAACATGGTTGAATTCTCCTGTGGTGAGATTCTGCAGCAAAGCTGTGACTCTTAACTATAAATAATAAATCAGGTCAATGTCCAACTTTTTGAACAGTAATAAGAAAAAAATGAAGAAGACGCCTTGAGAGTTATTTTATGTTCTGCAGAGCTGTGCTTTGCCAGTTTAAATTGATTTAATTGATTTTTTTAAAAAAATGTATTGTAGAAGACGTTTCCCATAGTTATAGTATGTCTACAACATTCTCAATGTCTTCGCTAATCCGAGCTTCTGGAAGAAGTTAAAGACGTCTTTGGATGAGGATGCAGGCGGGTGGTTATTCAACAAAAATCTCAAAAAACAATTACATGAATTTTAAGTCAAATCGGGGGAGCGAATGGTAAAAGTAGACATCGTGAGGGCAATCCAACTAGGAACTGACCTGCAGTTCGGTGAAGCAGAAAAATTGGTCAACGATATGTTGGAAATGATTAAAGAAAAATTAGAAAAAGGTGAGGATGTTCTCATCACAGGTTTAGGCAAATTTGAGTTGCGTGACAAAAAGTCCCGTCCCGGACGTGACCCAAAATCAAAAAGGGATTATGAAATTTCTGCACGTCGTGTGGTGACTTTTCATCCCTCTAAAGTTTGGCGTGATGAGCTAAACAGCAAAAATTAATTAATAACGTTTAATGCAGTTTAAGGCAATTTGTTTTGATTTAGACGGTACATTGCTTGACAGTTTAGCTGACTTGGCAAATTGCACAAATAAAATACTTTTAAAACGCGGGTTCCCCGAACACCCTGAGGCTGCATATCGCTACTTTGTAGGTGAAGGTGCGAAAATGCTGATGACCCGTGTCCTTCCAGAAGAAGTCCGTAGCGAATCCCTCATCGAAGAATGCCGGCAGGATTTTGAAGCAACTTACCGTGAGTGCTGGGATGAACAGACTGTTCCATACGAAAATATCCCTGAATTGCTGAACGCATTGCAACGTCGTAAACTTAAATTGACGGTGCTCTCAAATAAACCACACGAATTTACTCTACTCGCAGTTAACAAACTTTTACCGAGCTGGTACTTTGACATGATTTTAGGTCAACGCGAAGGAGTTCCACGCAAGCCTGACCCAACGGGAATGTTGGAAATATGCGAAAAATTGAAAATCCCTCCAGGCTCTTTTATTTACTTGGGTGATACTGCGACTGACATGAAAACTTCTGTCGCTGCAGGTTGTTTCTCAGTAGGTGTCCTTTGGGGCTTCCGCTCTGAGGAAGAACTGCGTGATAACGGTGCTAATGCCATTGTCAAAGATCCTCTTGACGTACTGGAACTGCTGGTTTAGGGAAATCAGCAGCAGCTAAAATCCGACAGAGGAATCACTTTCGTGACTCCATTTCACTTATTTTTCAAGTGCCTCTTTCAAGGCTTGCTCCACAAAGCGTGTTACCATTTTTTTACGGAAACCTAGGGTCATATCGGTATT
>JAPKDT010000067.1 GCA_028822475.1 SAR324 cluster bacterium | reverse complement strand
AATTGTTTACGTAAATAGGAATGTCTTTTAGGAGGATAATCTACATCACTGCCAGCCTTGCGGATAATTTCAAGTGCTTTCTTTATTTCACCGGATTGAAAATAAGCTTCGGCCAAAGTATCTAAATTGTCTATAGTAGGAAGCAACTCGACTGATTTTTGGGCTAACTTCATTGCTCTCTCAAGATTGCGTAGTTGCCTGTCCTGAGCAGTTAGATAGAGCCAGGCAAGGTTGTTCAGCACCAAATCGTTATCCGGGCGCACAGCAATTAGTTTTTCATACAGTTCGATCGTTGCCGATTCATTGCCTAACAATGTTTCAACGTTAGCCAGCCTGAAGCTAACATCAAATGCCTGCGGATGTTTCTGCAAAAATTTTCTGTAGTGCTTCCGGCTTTGTTCGAGTTTTTCCAGTCTCTCATAGACCCAACCCATGCGTGCGTGAATCCAGGGGTTTTCCGGAATAACTTTTGAAACTACTTCAAAGTGCTTCGCCGCCAGTTCTCTGTTTCCGAGCATTTCATGAAAATAGCCCCATTGCTCGTGCATCCACGGCGGCAGTTTTTTTGAGGTCATGTCCTGCGGTTCAAGAATAATCTCTTCCGGCGCGCCTTCCAGCAGATAATGCAAATTTTTCAACACCTGCCGAGTAAAAGGATCAGTACGTACAGCGGTGATTTTCTGCCAGGCTTTCTCCGGAGTTTGACTCACAAGTGCTTTTAAAACAGGCAGCAGAATTTCATGTTCCTCACTAAACCAGCGAATCTGTTGGTCTACAGGCAGTAAAAGCAAATGGAGATTCCACGCCCAAAGACTTCCGGGATTTTCATAGAGAGCTTGAGTTATGTTTTCACGTGCAGCAGTTATTTTATTAAGTTTCCATTGAGTAAATCCCAAGTTAGTCAGCAGCAAAGAGTTGTCTGGTCGTAACTTCAGCAGTTTCTTAAAAACTTGTTCCGCTTCATGCCATCTTTGCTGAATTATGTACAAACTACCTTGAGTTTGTAGTAAACCCGGCGATTCTTTGTACTTCTGCAGACTCTTGTTGAGCAACATTTCCGTCTCCACAAATTGCTCCTGTTTCAACTTTAATTGTGATAATTCCAGCAGTGCCCATTCAGAATCAGGTTTTTGCTTTAGAAAGATTTTAAGTTCTTTTTCCGCATTTTCTGTGTTTTCTGTTTTAAGCAATAAGCCAATTTTTTGAATACGTGCCCATTCAAAATCAGCTGAGACAGCGAGCGCTTTATTAAACCAGAGCAAGGCCTTTTCCGGATGTTTTAAGTTTTTTTCATAAAACCCTATTTTGGCCAGTGCGGCAGAATTATCCGGTTCCAACAGCACAAAGGAGGATAAAACTTTTGCTGCTTTTTCAAAAAGCCTGTGTGATTCATAATATGCAACAAGTTTTTCAATCAGTCTGGTTTCAGTGGGGAATTTTTCCAGTCCTCGTAAAAGTGTATTTTCACCTTTTTCAAACAAAAACTCATTCCAATACAGACGGTTCAGCCGATTGATGACCAACAGATTTGCAGGAGCATTTTCCATTAACCATTCGTAACGTTCAATTGCTTCCTCATTTTTTTTAAGCATTTCAAGAGTATGCCCAACCTGCTGAATTGCCCATTCGTTTTCTGGATCATTTTTTAGACCCTCTTCAAAAGAGAGCAGCGCCGATTCCCATTTTTTTTGTGAGAGATAAACAACACCCAAACGGAAGTTGGCCCATGGATAGTTAGAGTTTAATGTCAGCGCGTGGCGCAGGTGGGTTTCAGCGGTCACAAATTTTTCCTGGGTCCAGGCCCAATTCCCATAATGCGCTTGTACCCAACTGTTATTAGGAAACAATTTAAGCATATGCAGAATAGTTTGCCTTAGCTCGTCTGCAATTTCCACAGAGTTTTCCTGACTTGCCTGATTCAGCTCTTTTTCCTGTAAAACAGTAAGACTCCGGAGGTAGAGCTTAGATTCTGGAGAAAGTTCAACTGCACGCAACATGGCAAGTTTTGCTTTGTGTATATCGGCCAGTCTCTCCCATAAAGCAGAAATCCGTAACCAGAGATTCGGATTCCGCTCATTAATTTCACTAGCTCTAATGAAAGAGTCTAGCGCCTTTTCAGACTGACCTGGTTCATTTGAAGGAGTTTCCCGGGATAAAATTACACCGTTAAGATAATGTGCCTCAAACAAATCAGGTTGCAAAGTGATTGCTTTTTGAGTATCTGCAAGGGCAAGCTGCTGTTTTTCCATGCGCCAGTATAGCTGGGCACGATCTAAATAAAGCAGTGCTTCGTCAGGATGTTTGTAAATTTGTGCAGAGTAAAATTTTTGAGAGTCATTATAAAAACCCAAGCCCTGAAAGAGACCTCCCTCCAGGCGAACGAGCGCGAGCGCGTCAGGAATACGCTGCTGGCCAACACGGAGAACCGAAAACGTTTCCTTGTAGCGACCGTGACTTTCAAGATATTGAGCCAGCCGGACATAACCTAATTCATGAACAGGATGAATCCGGACTGCATTGCGTAATCTGTTTTCTTCTCTATACTGAACTGGGCTTTTGGAAAGCTGACAGGCAACAGAGAACCATATTACTACAAAAATAAATAGGCCAAATACACAACGGTTTTTCATAACATCTTTTCTTATCCTTCAGCATTCAGACTCTGGTATGGAACTTCCCAGTTTGGCAACATAGGTTCCAAACCAAAATTCAAGCCACCTATTTTTTTAATCACAACCAGCAACAATTCTGAAGTCAATACTCCGTCTGGATAAACCAATAAGAGTGGATAGTATTCTTTTTTTCCAAACTGTTTTTTTATACTGTTATTCAGTTGAAAGAGTTGCACCAAATAAGACAACAATTCCTGATTTTCTCCCTGAAGTTGATCAAGCAAATTATCAAGAGTAAGGGTGTAATCCTGATTCTCAAACAAATTGTAATATTCAATCCGATCCGCGTAACAGCGAATAAATATTGGTTTAACATATCCCGGAGCACCAACCCATTCAAACTGGATACGTTTGGGAGTTGATGGAGAATCTGCATCCTGCGGAGCTACAAGTAAAAAACTGATCGAAAGGAAAGCCAAAACTCCCATCGTGCTGAGCAGTACACTCAGAAATGGAAACAGAGTAACACGGGGAGAATGAGAGGCGTGCCTCATTGATTTGACGCTTGACTGTTGGTTGAGGTTTCATCTGCGTCCTCCAAGTCTGCTATTTTCCGACTTGCGGAATTTTCTTTGTTATTTTCAACTTGATTAAGCTCACTCATTTCATCTTTTGCTTCAAACAAAGATTCACTGAATTTTTGAATCAAAGGCTGTAACCCACCAACTTGCGCGGCTAAACCTTTTGAATGCCGCTCTACTGATTCAAGTACTGGAGAAACCTGTTTACGCCAGTTTTCGGAAAATTCTGCCATTTGCTCCAAATGTCCACCTACCGCATCCTCCAGCAGTTCATCTCCCGGACGTACATGTAAATTAGGCAGCAGATCTTCCAGGCAGTATTCTTCAACACTTAGTAGCAAATCTTCCTCACGTTTGCGCAGAGAAGAGGCGAGCATCATAATAGGGACTACCCCAACCAGTGCGATAAATGTGGTGCTGAAGGCGACGGACAAACCGCTTGTAACTCCGCCGAGGGCTGAACGCATTTGCGTGTTCAAGTCTGTACCGCTAGTACTGCGGATGAAATCCGAAAATTCTCCGATTGACTGACCAATACCAAAAACAGTACCGATAAATCCAAGAATTGGAATTGCCCAGATAAATACATTTAGCAGAGCATAACTGCTTTGCATGCGGTTGTGGTCTATTTCTGCCTGATAATTCAGGATCGAAGTTATTTCTTCTTTTTTCGGAATGGCTTTTAGATGTTTTAAGGTACGGCGTACCCTCCGAAAAATAACACTGTCCTGAAATTTTTTGACTTTTTGTTCTTGCAAATACTGACTGATTTCCAGGATGCGTTCGTCCACATCTTTCACATAGATTCCATTTGACAATGAGTCATGAAGTAGCTGATTTCTGAATGCCGCATAGGCCCGATGCTGTTGACGAAACTGAAGCCACTTGAAATAAATCAAAAATAATGACCAGAGCACGAGAGCAAAAATCGTTTCTGAAATTCGTCCGGAAAATAACTGCTGCCAGTATTCGCTCCTTATTACAGGCATCGGAAAAACAAGATAGAATATACCAGTGACTAACAACGCTAATATTAGTGACTTGAAAGTATTGAGAGCTTCCATTCCCGGTGGTTCCGCCAAATATGAATGGCAGTTTTGACAATAAGCAGCAGTGTCTGAATTGGACCATCCGCATTTTAAACATTTCATTTGTTGACCAATCTGTCTCTTAAGTTTTTTTGCCTCAAAAATACTCGTACTTGACCAGACACAAGCATTTACTTATCATGAAGAATAACATAATCAAAAAAATAGTTACATTTCGAAATTTTAAATGTCCAAACTCTACAACATAAAAAACTGGACACGTCAGAATCTGCGTGAGTGGATGGATGAAAAAGCAGGGTCACAAGCAAAGGTGCAGGCTTTTCGTGCAGATCAGGTTTTTTATTGGCTTTATCAGCAAAGGGTGGGAAGTTTCGCTGAAATGCTGAATTTAGGCAAGGAAACCCGAAAACTGCTTGAAGAGAATTTTTGGATCAGTTCCCTCAAAAAGGCAGATGAGCAACATTCGCAGGACGGTTCAATCAAGTACCGTTTGTTGCTGGAAGACGGAAAGAGCATTGAATCGGTTTTCATGCCGCACACGAGCCACAATACTGTCTGTGTCTCATCTCAGGTAGGATGCGGAATGGGCTGTGATTTCTGCATGACCGGTACGATGGGTCTGATTCGGAATTTAAAAACTTCAGAAATTATTGATCAGGTTTTCGCAGTCTCTGCGGATCTTCCGAAAGAAAAAACTTTGCGGAATATCGTTTTTATGGGAATGGGCGAACCCTTTCATAATTATAAAAACCTGATGCAGGCACTTGAAATTCTGACGGATGAACACGGATTCAATTTTTCACAGCGACGCATTACTGTTTCCACTTCCGGACTTTTACCGAAAATTCGGAGTTTCGGTAAAGAAAAAATTAAAGCTAATCTCGCAATATCCCTCAATGGTGTAACAGACGAAGTGCGCTCAAAACTGATGCCTGTCAATAATGCGTACAATCTGGAACAACTGATGAAAGTTTGCCGTGAATTTCCTTTGGAGTCACGCAGACGTATCACATTTGAATATATTCTGATACGTGATCTGACCGATTCAATTGAAGACGCAAAGGGTTTAATACGCTTGTTACATGGTCTTAAGTTCAAAATAAACCTGATTCCGTACAACTCTGATCCGGGAAACAAATATCAGGCTCCTTCACAAAAACAGGCGAGGAAGTTTCAAAAGTATCTACTTGATCATGATGTTGTCGCACCTCTGCGTATTTCAAAAGGGCAGGACATCCAGGGTGCGTGCGGACAACTTGTAGTGACTAAAAAATCCCAGTCGGAAATAAATGTTGGTAAAATTCAACTTTTAGCAACTGAGATGGAAAGCTGATGGATGACATTAACAAAAGCTCTACTCCGGAAAGTCCGCTTGAGGAAATATCAAAGTGGGTAGAGGAACATGGTGGCTTTGGCGTGAATTTCTGGCTTTTTAAAAGTTCATCATTATTAATTAATGAATATCTGAGGATTACAAATGACAACTAATACTTTATATCCTGATTTTTTCCAATTAGCTTTTGGACATGGCACCCCAAAAAGAGCCTTAATGACCGCATTGGTAGTTGGGACAATCCTGACCATGATTAATCACGGCGATGTTATTCTAGAAGGCGGTTCTTTAAATTATCTTAAAGTTTCGCTGACTTATTGTGTCCCTTTCTGTGTCACAACATGGGGTTCTTTGCACGGTAAGCGTGTCAAATTGTCTGAAGATTTTCCTTCAAACTGAAACATGACTGTTTCTTGAAATTTCTGAATTAAACTAAAACTAGAGCCCTCAAATAAATGACAGGTAAGAAAAATCAAATCAAAATTATTATGTTGATGACGAATTTTTCCGTTGTCATAGCATTGTTCTTCGCCTTCGATTTACAGCAGTACCTGAATCTCGAATATCTAAAATCCTCAAAATCCTTATTCATTTTATATTACGAGCAAAACCCTATCCTCGTACTTGGAAGTTATTTTCTGAGTTACGTAGCCCTGACTGCGTTTTCACTTCCAGGCGCAGTTTGGATGACTTTGGGTGGAGGCGCGATTTTCGGATTACTGACAGGCACAATAATGATTTCATTCGCCAGCACCATTGGTGCGACACTCGCCATGTTAATCTCACGCTATTTATTGCGTAACTGGGTACAGGAACGTTTTGCAAAACAAATGCAAACCATAAATTCAGGCATACAAAAGAACGGTGGTTACTATTTATTTACTTTACGTCTTTTACCGGTCGTTCCATTTTTTGTGATTAATATGGGGATAGGGCTGACTCCATTACGAACTTCCACCTTTTACTGGGTTAGTCAACTGGGAATGCTTCCGGGAACACTGGTTTATATCAATGCCGGTTCAGAACTCGCAAAAATTGAAGCATTAGGCGACATCCTTTCTCCAACACTAATTGGATCATTCGTACTGCTTGGAATTTTTCCGTTGCTGGTTAAAAAGTTTATCTCAATCATTGAAGCAAAAAGAGGAAAAGCAAATGCCTAAAACCGATTTTAATCTTATTGCTATCGGTGCAGGTGCCGGGGGACTGGTCAGTTCTTTTATCGGTGCTTCAGTCAAAGCAAAAGTCGCTTTGATTGAAAAAAATAAAATGGGCGGTGACTGTCTCAACAATGGCTGCGTTCCAAGTAAGGCGCTCATCAGCAGTGCTAAAGCCGTTCAAATGATGAAAAAACATTCCCTCTACGGTTTGAAAAATGTGAATTACGAAGTTGATTTTGCACAAGTGATGGAACGTATACAGGACATCATCACAAAAATAGAACCGCATGACAGCGTGGAGCGTTATTCCTCTCTCGGTGTTGAATGTCACATCGGCGAGGCAACTATTCTTTCGCCGCATGAAGTAGAAGTCAATGGTCGGGTTTTGACTACAAAAAACATTGTGGTGGCAACCGGTGCACGACCTTTTATCCCGCCTACTCCCGGATTGGAAGATGTCTCGTTTTCACATTCAGATAATCTCTGGCAACTCCGCAAACAACCCAAACATCTAGCCGTAATAGGAGGTGGACCGATTGGTTCAGAACTAGCGCAGGCTTTCAGTAGACTCGGTTCTGAGGTAACAATTTTTAATCTAGATCGTGGAATCTTACAACGCGAAGACTCGGATATGGTACAGTTCATCTGCGATTCTTTTACAAATGACGGGATAACTCTGCTCGATGAAGCACGAATTACCCGCATCGAAAAAATTGACGAGACTTCCCGCATACATTATTCCAGACACGATGAAGAAAAGTATTTGGACGTCGATCATATTTTGTCCGCTGTTGGACGTATCCCAAACACTTCCGGCTTTGGACTGGAGAATCTGGGTGTAGAATTGAACAAAAATAAAACTATCAAAGTCGACAAGTATTTACGTTCCAGTATCCCGAATATTTACGCCTGTGGTGATGTGGCAGGGCCCTATCAATTCACTCACATGGCCGGACACCAGGCTTGGTATGCCACCGTCAACGCGCTGTTTGCACCTTTCAAAAAATTTGCTGTAGATTATTCTGTAGTTCCGTGGTGTACCTACACCGATCCTGAACTGGCCCGGGTTGGGCTCAGCGAGGATGAAGCAAAAGCAAACAATATTCCGCATGAAGTCACAACTTATGGAATCGATGATTTGGACCGGGCAGTCACAGACCGTGTGGATTACGGAAAAGTCAAAGTCATTACTCCGCCTGGAAAAGATAAAATCCTCGGCGCTGCAATATGCGGTGCTCATGCCGGAGATTTGCTGATGGAATTTACTTTAGCTATGAAACACGGAATCGGGCTCAACAAAATTTTGGGTACGATACATCCTTATCCCACCTTTTCTGAGGCCAACAAAATGCTGGCTGGTGTCTGGCGTAAGAAACACGCACCTTCTGGAGTTTTACGCTGGCTCGAAATATTTCATTCTTGGCGACGTTAGTTTATGAATCTCAAGATAATGTTACGCTTTATTTTCCTCGTACTTGTTTCACTTTTTATTGGTACTGCCACAATTCTTTCCGCGCCAAAATCAGACTTGTGGCCACGCTGGCAAACCCACAATGCTGAAAACAATGAGGTGATTGACCACTCAGCCTGGCAAATTTTCCTGGAAAAATATTTAGTCACCAATCCGCTGAATACGGAAAGTTCTGCGATTTCCGGAATTAATAGACTAAGATATGCCGGTGTTTCGGAAAAAGACCGCGCCCTCTTAGATAATTATCTAAAAAATCTTGAAGGCACAGCCGTTTCTAGCTTTTCTCGTCCACAACAAAGAGCCTTTTGGATCAACCTTTACAATGCTTCTACTGTCAATTTAATTTTGGAACATTATCCTTTGGAGACCATTACAAATATTTCATTCAGTTTTTTTAGCTTTGGTCCCTGGGATGAAGATTTGCTCTCTGTGGAGGGAGTAGAACTTTCTCTGAATGATGTTGAACACCGCATCCTGCGACCAATTTGGAAAGACAAGCGGACTCACTATGCGCTCAATTGCGCCAGTCTTGGCTGTCCAAATCTGTTACCACAAGCCTTTACCTACCTCAACACAGAGTCCCTCCTAGAGCAAGGAGCACGTGATTACATCAATCACCCCCGCGGTGTTAAAATCCAGGGTGAAAATTTAATTCTTTCTAAAATATATGAATGGTATCAGGCTGATTTTGGGGGTAATGAAGAAGGTGTGATTAAACATCTTCAGCGATACTCAACAAATAAAAAACTGAAATATTTGCATGCGGATGATTTGGAAATCGAATATCAGTATAACTGGCTACTTAACGCTGCAAAGTGAGATTTTTTATCCTTATAATCTGCAAGTCTCTTCTGGCGATTTGACAGAGGATGATGTCAATTAAATTGATCAAGTATCATGGGAAACAGCTTGTGATTATTCTCTAAATAAAGATTACCCCACTTCCAAATTCTGGCTTGAATTTTCACTTCATCATAATGAATCAGAGTCATTCACGATATTATTACAACAGATGATTAGCTAATTTTTTTAGACAACATCGTCTCCGACTACTATATTTGGATAGCTGAAATAGAATTATTATTTAGCTGCAATTCTTGAATTATTTGAATCCAGTTCAGGTACAAAACTAATTTTAGCTTCGAGTATTTCATCCGGAAGTAGAATTTTTGCTCCAGTCCCTGAATCTCCACGGTCCAGCAAGTTAAAGGCATCAGTCACATGACTGACAGGTTCCACGCAAAAGTAATCCTCATCCTGAGGTGTGAAAATCACCAGAAAATCCAAAGGTACTTCTGCAGATATTTTGAGAGAGGCTTTCCATTCCGGCCATGAAATCAGCACTTCACGATTCCAACCGCTAAAAATATTATCTAATGTTTTTTTATTGACATTCAAACCTTGAGACAAGCATTCTGATTCCTGAACTGATTGCAAACGCAACGGTATATTTTCGGAATCATTGACCCACATCTTTTCCGTTTTTGCAGTTATAATAGAAAGTGGTGTCCGGACAAAATATGGATGCAATCCCATACCGGCAGGCATCTCATTTTTTTCCGCTGTTAG
>JAPKDT010000066.1 GCA_028822475.1 SAR324 cluster bacterium | reverse complement strand
AAAGAATTATCAATAATTATAACAACGGCTGAACTTTAAAACGAGCTCCGCTATTTAAATAAGCTCCTGACGTTTGAGTTCTCCGGAGAGTAAGGTTAAGTCCTTCGAAGCAAGAATCAACGGTAAAAATGGCAAAAACATTTTGCGCCTTTGTTTGATTTAAATTAAAATTAGGGATTGAAATATTTTTTTGAACCTCATCCTTGAATCATAAATGAACAACTCCGGTAATGTACATGAGATTGTCCTTGATGAAAAGCAAATCCTGCTCATCGGTACAGCACACATTTCACAATCAAGTGTAGATGAAGTGAACAACCTAATCGAACAGGAAAAGCCCGACACGGTTTGTATTGAACTTTGCGCTTCCCGTTATCAGGCAATGATGGATAAAGATCAGTGGAAAAACATGGACATCTTCAAGGTTGTGCGTGAAGGCAAGTCTTTTTTATTGTTTGCAAATTTGATCATGACTGCATTTCAAAAAAGACTGGGCTCTCAACTTGGAGTGAAACCCGGAGCGGAAATGCTGGCGGCGGCACAAGCTTCTGAGCGAGTGAACGCGGAACTATTGTTGGCGGACAGAGACGTAAAAATAACCCTGCAGCGAACCTGGCGAGGGATGCCGTTGTGGGGACGTATGAAAGTGCTGAGTCAACTCATCGCAAGTTTGTTTATGCGTGAAGAAATAAGCAAAGAGGAAATTGAAAAACTTAAAGAAAGCGACGCGCTTTCTGAAGCAATGCAGATGCTGGCAGAGCAGTCTCCGGAGATGAAACGTATTCTGATTGATGAACGTGACCAGTTTATGGCAGAGAAAATCCGGCAGGCACCAGGCAAACGGATTGTAGCGGTAGTTGGAGCAGGTCATGTTAAAGGACTCACCGCTGAGTTGGAGCGTGAACATAATTTAGCCGAATTAGAGACAGTTCCTCCGCCAGGAAAACTTGGTATCTGGCTCAAATGGGGAATACCTGGTCTGATAGTTGGTTTAATCGGATATGGATTTTTCGCAGTTGATGCTGATGTGAGTATCGAAATGATTCAACGTTGGTTTTTAATCAACGGCACACTTTCCGCGATCGGTACTGCAATTGCGTTTGGCCATCCAATCACAATTGCCACAGCCTTTGTGGCCGCGCCTTTCACTTCGCTTAACCCCGCAGTCGCGGCAGGATGGGTAGCAGGATTAGTAGAAGCTTTTTTACGAAAACCGCAGGTTCGTGATTTTGAAAACCTTGCTGACGATATAACTCATCTGCGGGGTTTCTGGCATAACAACATTACGCGGATACTGTTGGTTGTGATGTTTGCAAATTTAGGCAGCGCAATCGGAACATTTGCAGGCGGTTTTGCCATTGCGTCTCTCCTTTGAGTTTAAGCCGCAAGTAAAGTAGAATTCTCTAACTCAAGAAATATGCTGCCGAAAAGTCCCGTCCTTGATAACTTCAAAACGTAATTCATGTCTGAGACAGTTCAGTTGATCCGTTGCGGTATGAGTTACATAGAGAATTTGTGTAGCTGAATTCAGACCGATATGGTCGATAAGTTCCAGAACCCGATTCCTGTTTGTGCGGTCCAATCCCTGACAAGGCTCATCAAGGATGAGCAGAGGCGGTGATTTTACCATTGCTCTGGCAATCAGGATCAGCCGTTGCTGTCCGTATGAGAGCCGAGTGTAGTCCTGTTCAGCAAGCTCATATATTTCGAGAAATTTCATCCAGTTTAAGGCTGTTTTTTTTTGCGTTTCCGAAGCTGTTTGATAAAAACCAATCGTATCAAAAAATCCGGAAAGCACCACTTTCAATACAGAAATAGCTTCACGGTAGCGCACCTGAAATTCAGGTGAAACCATGCCGATTCGCTGTTTTATGTCCCAGACACTTTCTCCTGTACCACGTCGTTTTCCAAAAAGATAAATTTGATTGGAGTAGGCCTGCAGATTGTCTCCGGAAATCAAACTGAGCAAGGTCGATTTCCCCGCGCCGTTTGGTCCAATAATTTTCCAGTTTTCCCCCTGATATACTGACCAGTTAAATTTTTCCAGCACCACGTTTTCTCCATAACGGACATTTACGTCTCGCATCAGGATGATGGAGGGAGGCTTTTTATTTTTCGCGGTAGATTCAGGGACTTTTTGCGGAATTAATCTTTCAAACTTTTCCTCAGTATTCTCTGTGTTTACGTGAAGATTTTCCACTCTCTCATCTTCAGCGTAAAGTCTGTCCAAGTTTTCCATACTCAGGACTTTGGAGCGAAAGCCCTGCGCAAAAATTTTTCCGGACTTCAAACACAGGACATGTTCAATCTCCGGAACAAGTTCCTCAAAACGGTGGCTCACCAGCCAAACCGCTAAGCCACTTTGTATCAGTCCTGAAATGCTTTTAGACAACCACTCCGCGGATTCAGAATCAAGCCCATCAAAAGGTTCATCAAGAATCAACAGTTTCGGGTCAGCAAGCAGAGCTTTTGCGATCAGGGTTTTGCGTGTTTCGCCATTTGAAAAGTACCGTAATGGTTTTTCCAGGAGTGATGCAATCCCAAGCTGTTCTGCGGTTTTTAGAAGTTTTTCTGTCTGCTTTCCTTCAGGATCTATAAATTCATGTCCGCTCAAAGAATGCTGTTCCTTGCCGCAGTATTCCTCGTAGCGGTCTTTTTTTTCTTCACGGGCAACCAGTGTTTTTTGCTGTTCAAGTGACACATGTGCTATTTTATCAAACGTGTAAATTTGCTCATCACGTTTGATAGTTCCGCAGTATGGAAGCTGGCCAAGAATGACTTTTATCAGCGTTGATTTTCCAGCACCGTTTGGACCAAGTATCGCCCAGCTTTGTCCGAACTCTGTAGACCACGTAATGTTTTTGAGAATAGGTTTGTCCCAGAGGCGGTTTGAAACTTTTTGGAGAGAAATCAAAGGAGGAGTTCTGGATTATGTTTTTAGTTAGTGGATTAAGAGATCACTCAGGTCTGCTCAAGAATTGTTGTCGTTTTGCAGTTCCCACATTTGTTGATAATATCCTGGTCGTTTAATCAACTCAACGTGTAGTCCCTGATCCACTATTTGTCCTTCGTCCAGCACCAAGATCCAATCTGCCTGTCCCATAGATGTAACACGATGAGAGACGATCATGATGCTTTTTGCCTGGGCCGGTTTGTTGTTTTCCGGTTTAAGCAGTTTGTAAATTTCACGCAACAGATGTCGTTCTGTTTCGTAGTCAACAGCAGAAAGCACATTATCCAAAATTAACAGGTCACAAGGTTTAAGCATGGCTCTTGCGAGACTGATTCTCTGTTTCTGTCCTCCGGAAAGCATGATTCCCTTTTCACCAACCATCGTTTTTTCTTTTTTTGGAAATCGTGCCACTTCCGTTTCGAGGGCAGCAGCACGGAGGATTTCACGAAAATGTTCTGGATCAATGGAATCATAATCTGCATCTGCAAAAGTAACGTTATTTTCAACAGTGTCAGAAAACAAAAATGGTTCCTGAGTAACAGTTCTGACCGAAGTGCGGAGGTCATTATCACTGAGAGAGGCAAGGTCCTGCTCACCTAAAAAAATTGAACCAGGACTTATGTCCAGATAACGGTTTAAGGCATTGACCAGAGTTGATTTTCCGGAACCGATCCGCCCTAACACCCCAATAATTTGTCCGGGACGGATCGTAAAATTAATTTTCCTGAGGACATCTTTGTTGCCGTCAGGATAGCGGTAATTCAAGTTTTTGACTCTCAATCCGTTTTCCACAAAAAGTTTTTTGCGTTTTGGTTCCGGAAGTGGAAGTAGTTTTGCGCGTGGTAAATCCTGTTGCAGAACAGTTTGAATACTCGTCAGTCCAATCAAGCCCTGCTGAAACATGGTCGTTACCCAACCCAGTCCCATCAGTGGGAAAGTCAATAATGCGGAATAGGCGATAAAAGCAGTTAACTGGCCTATGGTGAAGTCTTCCTGAATAACCATCATTCCACCGATGAGTAAAACCAGAATTTTTAAAAAATGTTCCAAATTGCTCAACATCGGCATCACAAAGGAGCGTGTCCAGGCGATTTTCTTGGAACGACGCAGCATGTCCTGATTTTCTTTCTCGAAACGGAGGGTACTCCATTCACGCATAGCTTTACTTTTAATCAGGTCAATTGCTGAAAGGGAGGAAACGGTAAATCCGGAAAGACGCTGCAGACTTTCCATACGTGCCCGCATATTTTCTACAAGCACACGCATACCCAAACGTACCACTGTAAATACTAAAACAATCGGAATAATGCAGTAAAGCGTGAGGTTTGGCGAAAGCTGCCACATTTTATAAGGCGTCATCGAAAGCGCGGTTGTGATATTGAAAGCCTGCATGAGGCCGAAACCGCAAATCATCCGCACACCGGTGATGTCATTATTGATGCGTGAGATGATGTTTCCGGAAGGATTTTTTTCGTAATAATTCTTTTGAAGTGCCATCAGTTTTTTGAACATGTCATTTTTGATCTGACACTCAATGGCACGTCCTGGATTAAAAAAGAACATCCGCGAAGAGGTCCTTACAATGATCATGATCAATGCAAGTCCAAGCATGATCAGCAGATATTCCCACAACAAATCCTGTCTTGCCTGCAAGCCATCATTTAACAGATCGATACTCAAAAGCACATATTCCGGAATACTGACTGCAATCCAGTTTGTTGCCAGAACGGCAAGGATTCCGATTGAATACGAAAGCCAGTGCTGCCTGATATAATAAGCGAGCAGGACAAATTTGTTATCTGTCTTCGGTGGTATTTTCACCAACGGAATGAATGCCGAATCACTATCACTAAGAGGAATTGACTGAGCTGAAGACATGGGACTACAATTTCGCCGAGGATGCTTGTTTACGTTTACGGCTCATTGCCTGTCTGTTCTTGCGTACTTTCTGAAAGTACCAGACCGCCTTGTTGTGTTCACGCAGTGTTTTTGAGAATTTGCTACTGCCGTCTCCGCGTGCTACAAAATAGAGAAATTTATTTTCGGCAGGATAAAGCACACTCTGCAGGGAGGCTTTGCCGGGATTCGAGATTGGAGTAGGCGGTAACCCGTAGCGTGTATATGTGTTGTAGGGAGTGCGTGCGCGTAAATGTTTGCGTGTCAGATTGCCGTTGAAATCTTTCAGACCGTAAATTACTGTAGGGTCACTATCCAGACGCATTTTGCGTTTAAGTCGATTATGAAAAACAGAGGCAACCAGAGCTCGTTCAGAATCTGCTCCTGTTTCTTTTTCCACTATGGAAGCCAGTGTGAGCACCTCATATTCGTCCAATCCGATTTCTTCCGCACGCTGCTGAAAATCTGTATTAAAAACCTTGCGGTATTGTGCTATCATCGCAGAGAGAATTTGTTGTTCATTTTCCGCACGTGAGAAAAAATAAGTCTCTGGAAATAAAAATCCTTCCAGAGAAGTTGCTCCCGTAATTCCTGTTTTGCGTAGCAATTCAGGATCATGCTTCAAAGATAAAATAGTTTCTTTGTCTGCTAACTCTGCACGAAACAGACGTTCGGCGATTTCCGCAAAATTCTTACCTTCCGGAATAGTGATACGGTGGCGGATGCTTCTTCCGGAAATCAGAAACTGTAAAAGTTCGTAAGTGTTCCAGCGATGCTGAATCTCAAACTCACCTGTTTGCACACGCGAATAAACTCTTAACTTCTTTGCCAGATAGCGATAGAGTAGGGGGTAAGGTAACAGCCCTTTTTCTCTGACACTTGCCGTAACACTGTCGAAAGTGGAACCACGCCGAATCAGGATGATGGAACTGTTTTCCAGATCACTGCCCATGATAGGGTCGTAATATATTTTGTAAATATACCCACTCAGTGACAGCACTCCCACAACTGTGAAAATGAGCAGGCCAGCCAGTAGTCGTTTCCAGTTATCTAAGATAAACAACTTCATAGAGTTTGTTTTATGATGAGAGTTTTTTTGTAGAAATTTATTATATCGGCTGACTATAAAGAACGCAACATCTGGAGTCTCCACACACATAATATTCTGTTAAGGAACAAGCTAAACGGAATTTAAAGATGACGGCGTTTTTTGACATTTTAGACGTGATTCAGCTTCAAGACAGGCATTATTAATAATAAACTTGTAATCCTGCAATAATTAATATAGAATTTTCTTCTACTAAATATATTCATATACGTTCCAAAAACAAGCGGAGCGTTTAAATAAACCAAGATATTACTAATTGAGGATTCCATGTTAAATGGACTTTTGGCCCGCAAAATGGGCATGACCCAGATTTTTCTGGAAGATGGAACGGCTCTTCCTGTGACAGTGTTACAGTCTGGAGCAATGACGGTTGTACAAAAAAAGACTTTGGAAAAAGACGGCTGCAACCATGTACAAGTTGGCTTTGAAGCAATTGCTGAACGCAAAGTTAACAAACCGATCAAGGGTCATTTTAAAGCACAAACTCCAACTCGTTTCTTACGTGAATTTGAAGTAGAGAATATTGATGAAGTTGAAGTTGGTCAAGTATTTGATGTTAACTTATTTGCAGAAGGTGAAAGCATCGCTGTTTCGGGAAACTCAAAAGGTAAGGGTTTTACCGGAGTTATGAAGCGTCATAATTTTGGTGGACAGCCTGCAAGTCATGGTCACCGCGGACACCGTGGAACCGGAAGTATTGGACAATGCGCAACACCTTCCAGAGTTTTCAAAGGCAAGAAAATGCACGGCCGTCATGGTAACAGCAAGGTAACTCAACTTGGCTTAAAGATTGTCAAAATTATGGAAGAAGAAGCAATAGTATTAGTTAAAGGGGCAGTTCCTGGTCCTAACGGCGGACTCGTAACTATCCTCAAAAGCAACCGCTAATAATAACAGTTCTAGAGGCGGTGCTTTCTGTGCCGCCTTCCTTTTTATCTCCCCACTTTAATTATTTGTACTAAAGTTTCCGGCAGAATTGTCGATAACGAACTATGAGATTTGGATTACTTTCTCTTACAGACAGCAGGGAGAGTTCTGTCTTGAATTCTATCTTCTTTATTCTCTTAGGGCGTGGTGCTTCCAAAGGGTAATCCTGATCATTGTTCTTGTAAAATTTAGACGAATAGTAGTTAACACAATAACGGCTGATTGTTACAATTTTGTGAACAATCGTTTGTGGTGAAATGGGTATCCTAGGATGTCCTTTCTTGATATGTGACGGCTTCGTTTGTACAAAAGTCTGATTTAAGTTTGGCGGGATTTTTTTAGTAAAAGGATTGCGTACAAGGCCGAAATCCGTAAATCTTAATCCGTATAAAAAAGGGTAAAAATGGCATTCAAAACCAAGGTGGTTCTGGTGGTCTTGCTGGCAGCCCTGTTGATTGGAGTTCCTCCCGGACTCGGTCAGCAGCCTCCAGCAGACAAACGGGATAATCTTTATTCCATCTGGCTGAAACTCTCAATGATGGGCCACAATCAGTCCGAAATCGAGGGTCTGCTAGCAGGAATAACAGGTGAGCAACTGCAGCGGCTAAAAAACCGACTGCGGAGGGATGTGCTTGCGACGTTAATGCAGCTCAATTTGAACAGTGAAATTGAGTTAAGCCGGACAGAGCAGGATCTGGTGATGGTTCGTAAAAAAATAAGAACCGAAATACGATTTGCCGGCTTAGAGAACGACCAACTGCTGCAGCGTATGATTCGTCACAAATTTGGAATATCATTGCAGAATATTTGAAGATTATACAGTCCAGCTTTGACTGCGCGAGTGTAATCCCTGAGCATGGTTCTCGAGTGAAATCGTAAGAGAGTCGAAGGTAACTCACATCTGATCAATGCCAACGATAAAATTTAAGTCCAAGCGCAAAACAAAGAGCTCCAATTCCGAATAAACCTATTGAGGGTTGGATGACTTGAGCAAGGCCGATTCCTTCAGTAATGATTCCACGGAAAGAATTGGTCAGCATTGTTAATGGCAGCACTTCGACATATGGAATCAGCCAGTCTGGAAAATTGTGATAACTGAAAAAAACTCCTGAAAGAATAAACATCGGCATTGTAATGACATTGATTATTCCGTTGCCGCTTTGCGTGTTTTGTACACGTGATGAAATCAGCACCGCAATTCCGGCAAAAGCGCAGTAACCGCTGATAAAAACTAATGCCAGTGCCAACAGACTGCCTTTTATGCTGATGTCAAAATAATAGTAGGCAAATATGTAAAGTAAAAGCATCTCTGCAGCACTGAGAATCATACGGTTCAAAGCGTGAGAGATAAGGAAAATGGATTTTTTAAGTGGAGTTGCGACCATGCGGCGTAGTAACTTTTTGATCCGTAACTCAATTAAATTCCAACCAATGCCCCACAAACAGGCGTTCATGATTGACATTGCCATCAAACCAGGAATTAAAAAATCTATAAAACGATTTCCGACCATAGTCAAAGGGCGGACTTCCGCTTTCAATTCACTTGTTTTTTGCTGTCGAAAAGCTCCTTCCAAAAGCAAATAGGTCAAGCGTGCTTCTGCATTACCCGGATCAAAACGGTAACTTAAAGCTGCCCCCTGGTTAGATTCAATCCAGAGCGCAATTTTTCCACGTTTGAGCGCCAGCACTGCTTCATCTTCTGACATGGCCCGAAAACGAAAACGTGCGTACTCTCCCTGATTCTGTCCGACTTCCCATTCAAGTTCCGCTTCAGTGGAAAGTTCAGTACTTACCGTACCGGTTTTTTTATACAACCACTGAGGTAAGACGTAAAGAGCTTGAGGGGCTTCTGTCACAATCGCGACATTCCGTAGGATTTCACCTTTGTTCGAAAAGGCAATTCCTAGAGTCCATGCTATCAAAATCGGAAACCCAAATGACCAAAATACTACACCAGGTTCCCGGAAGAAGATTTTGAATTGAGAAATGACGAGCCGTAAAAGTATGTTATTCATCTAAATGCCTACCGCTCATGGAAAGAAATAAATCATCAAGAGTGCGTCTCCGGCACTCGAGTGAGGTCAGCTTGAGTGACAAATTTTTTATCAAGTCCAGAAATGCTGGTAAAGTTTCTGAAATACTATTCACCGTCAAAAGTCCTTGTCCTGTTTCGCTATTCCAGTTAGAGCTTAGTACGCCGGAAAGCGACCTTGCTTCTGTAGATGGGTTTGCATCTGTGATCACATACTCAATCAAATCACCTTCACCAAATTTATCCAGCAATTGATTTAAAGTACCGTCCGCGAGTATTTTACCATGATTCAACATCAGTATGCGTTCACAGAGAAATTCTGCTTCTTCCATGTAATGTGTGGTTAAGATCAGAGTTGTACCGGTGGCTTTAAAATCTTCAAGGATTTTCCAGAGATCACGTCTTGCGTTTGGGTCGAGACCGGTTGTAGGTTCATCGAGGATGAGGATTTTTGGTCGTTGCAGAATAGCGATTCCGAGAGCAAGCCGCTGCCGCTGTCCTCCGGAAAGCTCGACAACCCATGTTCTGCTTTTACTTTCAAGTTGAATGATCTCGAGGACTTCGTTTGTCCTCTCCTTTTTCAGCTGATAAAAACTAGCGAACAGCCTGAGAGTTTCTTCTACTGTCAGGCGTTCCTGAAATCTTGTTTCCTGCAGGGCAAGTCCTATTTGCTGACGCAAGAAATGTTCATCATTTTTCCAGCTCTTTCCGAGGATCAGAATTTCACCCGAATCTGGAATTTGAACACCTTCGATCATTTCTACCAAAGTTGTCTTGCCCGCACCGTTTGGTCCTAGTAAAGCTAGCGCTTCACCAGATTCAACCCGTAAACTGATGTTTCGAACAGCATCAACGTCTTTAAA
>JAPKDT010000065.1 GCA_028822475.1 SAR324 cluster bacterium | reverse complement strand
TGCTGATTACAAATCAGCTGCTCTACCAGTTGAGCTATGCCAGCATGAGTTAAACGAATAATTATGAAATGTTATGGAGGATTTGTCAATATAAAACATTAAGAGATGAGTATTTTTCTCTTTCTGCAATGCTGTTTAAAGTAAAAATGGCTCCCGTTTCCTGATCTTAACAAACTATGCAGCAGCCAAAGTTAAATCTGAGGAGGCAAATTCTATCTTTTCTGGAAGTTTAATCGCATAATTTTTACTGAACTGATAATCCTGAAAAACTTCTTCCGCGCTTAAAAGTTGATATTTCCCATTTTCAAGTTTATGAGAAGTATCTTTGAGACGGTAAACATAATGACCGCATGTCCAAATAGTAAATTTACGGAAATGCGTGCAGAGGCAGGTTTTGTCCTTAATAGAAATTTTTTCTGGGTTATTTTCCAGTTCCTTGTTATAGGCTTCAACGTATGCGCAATGCCCCTTATTGTCTAGGATATAACCGAAGGCTTCACAATTAGGGCGAATTCCGGAACCTATTCCCGGCGACTGTCGTAACATACGCATCGGATATCCGGTTGGTGAGATCGTATTAACAACAATATCTTTCTCAACTGCCTCAAAGTAGTGATGTTTTGTACGGTCGGGCAGGCCGCATTCTTTAGTCACGGTAAAACGAGTTGCAACTTGTACAGCGGAAGCGCCGGATTCAAAATAATCTACAGCATCAGTTCCAGTAAAAACACCACCAGCAGGAATCACAGGAATGTCGAGATCGTTTTCTTTTAAGAAATCCAACACATCCTGTACAATTATTTTAAGATCATATTCTTGCCAGTTGTCACAGCCGAAACCTAAGTGACCTCCGGCCAGAGGACCCTCTACAATGATATAATCAGGAAGTCTTTTGTACTTAGCTGCACGTTTAAGAAAAGGGCGTAAAGCCCGTGGTGATGAAACGATAATACCAATCAGGACATCCCTGAATCTAGAATGATCTTTCATCAGTTCCATCGAACCTAAATGTAGTCCGGCACTCAATGTTATACCATCAATTCCGGCATCCATTGATGCATTCAGGCGTGTTTGTAAGGTGTCGCGCGGATTATTCATGGTAAGCTTTTCCATACAGTTTACAAAAACTGCCCCGTCACCCTTTTTAGCGTCCATGGTACGTCCAACATGCAGCAGCTGAGCATCAGCCAGTCTTTTCAGATCAAACTGCACCACAGCTTTATCGGCACTGTTGACGTTGTATTTGTATTTGCGTTGTTTTTCCTGTACAAACTTTGTTTTGAATCTCCGGTCAGAAACGGTGGGCACCATTGCATCAGAAATATGTCCGATACCCCCTAAACGTGCAGTTTCCAGAGCAAGTTCTGCTGTGGAAATATCTACTCCCATCCCTCCGACGAGAATAGGTACAAATTCCTTCCCACCGAGTTTCAAGCGAAAATCATTTAGCGCTTTGCTCATATTATTTGTCCCTCTAATTAGGGTTTGAAAATCAAATAAATTGTATATTAAGGATCACTTTAGTTTGCCATAATTGAATATCCACAGTCGACGTAAATAACTTGTCCGGTAATTCCTGAGGAAGCTTCGCTAGCTAAAAATACAGCAGTTTGTGCTACCTCACTCTGAGTAGCAGTACGTTTCATGGCTGAATGTTCACCGGCAACTCGCATCAACTCAGCAAAATCCTTAATGCCTGCAGAAGATAAGGTTCTGATTGCCCCCGGAGAAATTACATTCACCCTAATATTGTCCGGACCGACTTCTTTCGCCAGATAACGTGAAGAAGCTTCCAGAGATGCTTTTGCCGGACCCATGACATGATAATGCGGAACTGCCAGCATAGAGCCGATGAAACTCATGCTGAGGATACTACCCCCACCTCGTTTTTTCATCATGGGGATAACACCTTCTGCCAGCGGTAACAGGGAAAATGCGCTAATTTCATGTGCTTTTGAATAACCGCTGCGGCTTGTGCTTGAGAAATCTACCTGTAAATCCTTCTGGTCTGCAAAAGCTAAACTATGAATTAAAAAATCCAACTCTCCCCAATGATCATTTAATGCTCCGATTAAAGACTGAATCGAGTCATCATTTGAAACATCACATTCCTGTATCAGGGATGCATTTACTTTATCACCAAGCTTTCTGACATTTGCCTCAAAACGACCCTTAGGATCGGTGAGATAAGTCAACGCGAGCTCTGCACCTTGTTCATGAAAATGTTCGGCAACAGCCCAAGCAATGCTGCGTTGATTGCCAACGCCAAGAATAACACCTTTTTTACCAGTTAAACTACCCATTTCTCTTATCCTAGTTGCAATAATTATTTTGCTAATGATTTAAAAAACCAAAATGTTTTTTGATGTAAACTTATTACTCACTCATTTGAGTTTGGTTTAAATCGCCCAATAGCTTGACCTAGGCAGATTTTTTGCCCTAATTCCAACTCATTCAGTTCAACTTGTCCAGGAGGGAAAAGGCAAATGACTGTGGAACCCAGTTCAAACAAACCTACTTCATCACCGCGCTCTAACTTAAAAGGAGTTTTCAAGACAAGCTGTTTAGCCATTGCTCCATGCCGGTTTGAAATTTGATCATGGAAACTGACGCGAATGCGTCCAACCACTGTTGCTCCAACTTTTATGAGCGCACATTCACCTTTTTCCGTTTGTATATAAGTGGTCAAACGTTCATTCCGGGCAAAGAGCTTCGGCACATGATGTACGCCAAGAGGGCTGACCGTCCATAAATCTCCCGGAATGTATGAGAACTCACGAACCTCCCCTTCTACCATGCTGTGAATACGGTGGTAGTTCTGTGGAGCCAAATAAATGGTAATGAATTCCCCGCCGTCATATAAACTGTCACGTTTCGAATCCAGCAGCAAGTCTGCTAATCGATAATCCAGCCCTTTTGCCTGAATCAAGCGTCCATCATTGATGCGTCCATATTCACCGATAAATCCATCTACAGGACTTAGTACGGCATTCAGATCCGGATCCAGTGGTCGTGCGTCAGGAAGCAACTGCCTCGTGAAGAATTCGTTGAATGTCCTGAACTCTGAAACCTGCTGAGTTGCTTCTGTCAACTCTACAGAGTAGATCCTTGAAAATATTCTTATCAACGGAGTCAGCAAAAGCCGCGGCATTCGTATGTCAGCCACAAACCCGCAAAGTCTGCTAAAAAGATTGCGGGGCAAAATCCACATAAAATAATATGCCGGTGGACGTCCAAATCCCGGGAGTGACATCAACCTCCGACTGGCTCAACTTTTGATTTGTTCTGTCCCAGTAACTCCATAATATATGAACCTTCGATTGTTTCTTCTTTCATCAAAACTTCAACGATTTTGTGTAAAATATCGATATTATCACGAAGAAGTTTCTTGGCTTTCGCATCATGATATTTAATTGTTTTACGCATTTCATTATCAATTTCTGCAGCAGTATTTTCACTAAATTCACGGCCTTTACCGATGTTACGTCCCAAAACGTTCTGCTGATTATCGCTGCCTAAAACGATTGGTCCAAACGTTTTACTCATACCCCAGTTGCAAATCATGTTTCTGATTGTGTCGGTTGCCTGTTGAATGTCGTTGCTTGCTCCGGTAGTAACCTCATCAAAAATTATCTCCTCAGCTGCTCGTCCACCCATGGCGATAGTGATACGGTTACTCAGGAAATCAATATCGTAAGAATGATTATCTTGTTTTGGCAAAAAGGCTGTTAGACCAAGAGCTCGTCCGCGTGGCACGATTGTTACTTTGTGAATTGGATCAGTTTTAGGGAGAAGCGCGGAAACCAGTGCATGTCCTGCTTCGTGGTATGCAGTGTTACGTTTTTCTTTTTCCGACATGACCATCGAACGGCGCTCTGTGCCCATCATAACTTTATCACGTGCCCATTCAAAATCGGCTAATTTAAGTTCTGTTTTGTTGTTGCGTGCACCACCGAGAGCAGCTTCGTTGATCAGGTTTTTCAAATCTGCACCTGAAAATCCAGGAGTTCCGCGTGCGATAATGTTCATGTCAACACCATCAGCCATCTCCACTTTTTTGGCGTGGATCTGTAAAATTTCCTCTCTGCCTTTAACATCAGGTAGAGGAATACTCACATGACGGTCAAAACGTCCGGGACGCAGAAGCGCTGGATCGAGAACATCCGGTCGGTTTGTCGCGGCGATCACGATGATCCCTTCCATTCCATCAAAGCCGTCCATTTCCACCAAAAGCTGGTTGAGTGTTTGCTCACGTTCATCATTTCCACCGCCCATTCCTGTACCTCGGCTGCCTCCGACTGCATCTATTTCATCGATGAAGATGATGCACGGTGCGTTTTGCCTGCCTTGTTCAAACATATCACGAACTCTGCTGGCACCAACACCAACAAACATTTCCACAAAATCAGAACCGCTCATACTGAAAAAAGGAACCTCAGCCTCTCCGGCAACTGCCTTTGCGAGCAAAGTTTTCCCTGTACCGGGTGATCCGGACATTAACATGCCTTTGGGAATTCTGCCACCAAGTTTACGGAATTTTGCCGGATCACTTAGAAACTCAACCGTTTCTTTCAAATCGTCTTTTGCTTCTTCAACTCCTGCGACATCAGCAAAGGTCACTTTCATTTCATTCGGTTCCATCTTTTTGGCACGGCTTTTTCCGATGGAAAATAATCCTCCTCCTCCGGCACCTCCGCCCTGCATTTTCCGCATCAGTATCATCCATATTCCAAAAATTAAGAGGAAGGGCCCCCAATTTATCAAAATGCTTAAATACCACGGAAGACTTTTTTCAGGCACATAATTGATCGGAATTTGATACAGTCGAAGGTAGTCAATCACGCTGGGATCTTCTGCGGGAATATAGGTGCGGTAGCCCAGTCCATCCTGAGTGAAGCCCTCGATCAAGGAATCTCCGACAATTTGAGCATTGACAACGTCACCTGATGCAACGAGAGCTTTGAAGTCACTGTAAATCAGCTCCTGTGTGCGCGGAGAATCGCTTGACAGATTTCCACCGTCGAACATTTTTGCTAAAAAAAATGCCAGCACCAGCATACTGAGGATAATAAGGATGTTTTCTCTTTTCATACTAAAAATAGTCTTAAAAATAAAGATTGAAGTCAGCCTGATTCTGTTGCAGCGAAGTGAGCTCTACTTCAAAAAATTAAAAATTTAATTTATCAATAACCATGTTAGATTGTACATGATAGCATACAACTGCTTGTACAGTTAAGTAATTTTTTAGACACTTTTTTCAACAGTAACTACATTTGATGAAGCAATATAATCTATATTCACGTTTAAAAAGGTTTTCACATGAATCTTCATTAACCTTAAAATTAGGTCTTCCGGTAATTATTGCGCATTTGTTACAAACTATGATGCAGTTTGTGGACACAATAATGGCCGGACATGTCAGTTCCCATGATTTGGCTGGACTGGCAATTGCGACAGCGCTTTACCATCCGGTTTTTTTGCTGATGCTAGGGATATTGATTTCACTTGGTTCGATTATAGCACAACTTTTTGGGGCGGAAAAGCAACAGGAAATAGTCACAAATGTGATTCAGGGCCTGTGGCTCAGCCAGGCTTTAGCATTTATCAGCATCCTGATTTTAGCTAATCTTGAACCAGTGTTGTACTGGATGGATTATGAACCGGAGGTGATCAGGGTTACTTCGGGTTATTTGAAGGCGTTGTGCTGGGGTATGCCGCCGGTTTACGCGTTTCTTGTCTTGCGGATGTTTAGTGAAGGTATGTCCATCACTCGTCCAACCATGTATATTTCACTGATTGGCCTCGGTGCAAATATTATTTCAAACTATGCGTTGATGTTCGGGCACTTTGGCTTTCCTGCTCTGGGTGCGGTTGGTGCGGGTTGGACTACGAGTATGGTTCACTGGGTCATGTTTTTTGCGATGCTTGCTTTTTGTCTGAAAGCATCGATGTTTGAAAGCTACCGTAAATTTATTGCTTTCAGTAGACCTTCCTGGTTGTATCTGCGTGAAATTTTGAGCATTGGGATACCCAATGGTTTTGGAATAGCGGCTGAAGTAGGTCTCTTTGCGGTTGTATCATTGTTGATGGGAACATTTGGGGTGACGGCAATTGCTGGACATCAGGTTGCAATCAATATTGCTTCTGTAACTTTCATGCTGCCGATGGGTCTTTCAATTGCCATTTCGATTCGGGTTGGCCAAGCAAAAGGCAGGGGTGATTATGTAGCTACACGTTATATAGGATATGCCGGCATCATACTTAGTGTTTTAATTATGGCAGTAACCGCAACTGTGTTTGTAAACTTTCCGGAAATGATTGTAGCTTTGTATTCAGATGATCCGGAGGTCCGTTCACTGGCTGTTCAATTACTCTATATGGCCGCGGTTTTTCAGTTGTCTGACGGGATGCAGGTAGGTGCTCTAGGAGCATTACGCGGACTTAAAGACACTCGTGTCCCATTTGTCACAAACGTAGTGGCATACTGGGGAGTCGGCCTGCCCACAGCATATTTGGTCGGAGTGTATTATAACTTTGGTCCTGTGGGAATGTGGGTTGGTCTGATTGTTGGCTTGAGCATTGCGGCGGTACTGCATAGTTGGCGTTTCCGGACTCTTACCAGACGTCTGTTAAAATATCCTGTGCCTGAAAAATCGATTGAGGATCAGGTTTTACAAATGATCCCTGATTAATAAATTCTTTTTTTTAAATATCAAAAAAACAAAATAGTTCTTCCACATTGTTTGGAATCGTAATTGCAGGTGAGATTGGTGCTAAATTCCAGCTTATATTTTCCAGACCTGAATCAGGTACTTGAAAATAAGGCGATCTTTTCTCAATTTTCATAAACAAACTTTAATAGGAAAACTATGGCAGAACAAGCCGGAGTTCTTTCAGATGTACGATTTCAGTTTCAGGATTTTTTTGGTGCCTTGAGCCTCACGAAGAGGATCACGATCCTGGTGGCCCTTGGAATAATCCTCATCGGTATGGTGAGTATGATATTTTTGGCAAACAGACCTTCCTGGGCACCATTGTATTCTAATGTAGAACCTGGGGATGCTGCAGCCATAGTTGAAAAGTTACAGGAAAATCAGATTCCTTATATGCTTGCTCCGGGCGGCAGAACCATCATGGTTGAACCGCACTTAATAGACCGGGCCCGTTTAACATTAGCAAAAGAAAAGGTATTGCCGGGCAGCGGAGTTGGTTTTCTTGATCTGTTTTCTACTCCAAGTCTGGGCGAAACAGAATTTCAGCAGGGTGTTAAATTCCGAGTTGCGCAGGAAGGTGAACTGGCAAGGTTGATTTCCACTATTAATGTTGTTAAGTCAGCAAAAGTTTCTTTAGCAATTCCGCAAAAAACACTTTTTTCAGATAATCAGGTGGAAGCAACGGCGGCAATTGCGCTTAATCTTACTAGCAGCGGAGCCGGACGTAAACAGATTGAGACTATAGTTCACCTGGTTGCAAGTGCGGTTGAAGGTCTATCCCCACGAAATGTGAAAATCACGGATCAAAGCGGAACCTTGCTAAGTCGAGGATTTTCTGACGACTCTGCGGGCGGTAAAATGAATGATAATTATTCATATAAAAGCCGTTTTGAAAAGGAACTTGAGGCAAAAGTTGTTAGACAGATTGAGGAGGTCGTTGGTAAAGACCGGGTGAGGGTCAATGCTTCTGCTAGCCTGCGCTTTGATCGGAGGACAATTAAGGAAGAACTAGTTGATCCTGATCAAACCAGTGTTGTAAGTGAGCAGGTGGTCGATGAATCTTCAACTGGAACTCGCTCGATTCCTGTGGGGCCAGCCGGAGTAACAACCAATCTGCCGGAAGCAACTGGCAGGGAAGCGGCAACAGTTTCAGAATTTAGCAAGAAAAATTCAACTCGTAACTTCGAAAGTAGTCGCAGGGAAATAATTCTCGAGTCCGCAGTTGGAGAAGTGGTAAACCTCAGCATATCTGTACTTCTTGATAACAAACGATCACAAATTATTGATGATAGCGGAAACTCTTTAGGACGGACAAACACTCCCTGGACTGAAGGTGAAAAAGAAACTATCGTTGGTTTGGTAAAAGCTGCAATGGGCTATAATGAGTCCCGAGGTGACAGAGTATTTGTGGGCAACATGCCTTTTGAAGCCGCACTTGAAGAAGATAAAAGTGCCGAAATTTTAGCTACACAAGTCCGGAACAAATTCATTTTGGATGTTGTGCGTTATGTCGCGCTTGGTTTGTCAATCCTGGCACTCATCATGTTGGTCATCCGACCGATGGTTCAACGGCTGAGTTCCAAACCTGCTGACCTTGATCTTCTCATGGGAATGCCCGCAACAATTGGTGAACTGGAAGGAGAGGAACTGGAAATTCCGACCGAACGTGAGTCCGGAATTCCACCTAGAGAAAAGATTCTTGAAATTGCCAAACAGGATCCTCTCAAAACATCCGCGCTCATACATACCTGGCTACGGGATCGTTCATAATGCTGATTCAGGATTCAGATTGCAAGGGGAAATTCATACAGCAATTACCCATTTTGCATCAAATCCTGAATTCTGGCTCCATAACAAAATAATCATCAATAAATTTTATAAGCATGTTGGATGAAAGTGAGTTCAAACCGTTTTCACTGACTGATTTCACGGTTGTCGAAACAGAGCCTGCAGGAACTGATGATTCAGCTGCTGGAAAAGCAAGTACTGAAGAAGGCGTAAATAGTGAAGAGCAGGAAATAGAAGCACGACTTGCCTCATTCAAACCTCTTACTTTTGACGTTGAAGGAGATTCTGCTGACTTTGTAGCGGCAGTTTCCGCTGATGCTGAAAGTGGAAAGACGGATGCAGAAAAAATTCAACTCTCAAAAGGTTTCAAAAATGTTGAGTTTTTTCAGGAAAACAGTCTTTTGACAAATGCAGAGGATTTTGCGGAATCGATCAGATCAGGTGCGAAACTTTACAAAACGCAACTCCTTTCAAAAATTGAAGAACAGGCAAGTGATACAGAGCGTATCTACCAACAAACTATTTCAGAAAATCAAGAGGCGGAAAAGGAAAGGAAAAATCTGCTTTCTTCAACTGAAGAAAAAGTAGAAGAAATAAAAAGCAAGGCCTATCAGTCAGGTTTTGAAAGTGGAATTCAGCAGGGAATTCAGCAACGTTATGATGAAGCGGAACCGTTGGTAAGCCAGATAAGTTCTGTATTGGCGCAATTGAATTCATTAAGGCAGGTTGTCCGGTTTCAAGCGGAAGAAGAGTTGGTGAAGTTAGCTCTGCAAATTGCTAAAAATGTTGTTGCAGAAGAAATAAAACTGAATAACTCTGTTATCAAGAACATAGTTCAGGCTGCTCTTCAAGAAACAGAAGTGCAGGGAAAGATTTATTTGTTTTTGCATCCGGATGACTACGAATTTCTGGTCGACAGTAAAAGCGATCTGGAGCGTTATTTAAGTGATGAACAAAGCCTCGTGCTTCGGAAGAATCCGGAAATGAAAGCTGGTTCTATTTATGTGGAGTCTGATGAAGAAATAATCAGTAGATCTATTGAAGGCCAGTTCGATAAGCTTGAAGAATCTTTGACTGAACAGATAGAAAATCGACATTCACATTTAACTGAAGTAGATATTGACTCGCATGACTTTTCTATAGAATCCCTATCAGACAAGGCTGATGTTGAAACTGATTCTCTTGATTCAAGTCAAAATGAGAGCACGCAACAGTTATCGTCACCGACCTCAGCAGAAACAAGCCCTGAAACTGCGGAGCCAGGAAATCAAACAGCCCATGAGGAACTTCCTCCGGAAACAGTATCAGCAGAATCTGAAAATCAGCA